>JBMLRK010000189.1:0-4731 GCA_049241065.1 Spirosomataceae bacterium | reverse complement strand
GGAATTCTGTAAATTTACCACGAGTCAATATCTTTTATCAACACCCATCCTATATGTCAAAATTTACAAAAAATATCCTTAGCGTATTGATTTTACTACTCGTTTTAGGCCTTGCTTTTTATCCAAAATTGAAAGGAGTTTTTGGCTCAGAGAGTAAAGAGAAGAAAGAAAAATCTGCGGGTAAAGACGGTAAACCCAAAGGTAAAACCAGTGTAGTGGTAGAAGTGGTATCGGCAAAACGCTTGGATGATGTCGTGGCTGCTTCTGGGACTATTTTGCCCAATGAAGAAGTCGAAATTAATACGGAAGTTTCTGGACGTTTAACGGTCTTGAATATCAAAGATGGCGATTTCGTGAAGAAAGGAGCTATCTTATTGCGTATCAACGATGCTGATTTACAGGCACGTTTAAGGAAATTAGGCTTCAATAAAAAATTGGCGGAAGACAACGAAGCTCGTCAGAAAAAACTCTTAGAAAAAGAAGCCATCTCGCAACGAGAATATGACATTGCCGTAAACTCGGTGAATACCATTCAAGCGGACATTGAAGATTTGCAAGCTCAAATTCAGAAAACTACGTTACGAGCGCCGTTCGATGGAACAATTGGTTTCCGTTCGGTGAGTATGGGAAGTTATATTTCGCCTACGACTAAAATTGCTACATTGACGAACACGAACCCTGCTAAATTGGAGTTTCCTGTTCCTGCAAAATATGCTCAATTGATTCATAAAGGTTCTAAAGTGGAGTTTACCGTAGAAAATTCCGAAGGACATTTCTCGGCAACCGTATATGCGATTGACCCAAAAATTGACCCCATCACTCGTACTTTACAAATTCGTGCGATTGCTCCGAATGGAAACCATCAGTTAATCCCAGGTTCGTATGCCAAAGTTAGCTTGATTCTAAAATCGAAAGGTACTGCCATTATGATTCCAACGGAGTCGGTTGTTCCTGAGCAAAAAGGAAGCAAAGTATTTATCGTGAAAAATGGTAAAGCGACTCCTGTAAAAATCGTTTTGGGCGTGCGTAACGAGAAAGAAGTGGAAGTAACGTCTGGCTTAAACGTAGGCGATAGCTTAATCACTACTGGAGTAATGCAAGTGAAACCTGATGGAGAAGTGGAAGTGATGAAGTAGTTTTTTTAGGTAGGAGGTTTTAGGTATAAGGTCGTAGGTATAAGGTTTTAGATAGTAGGTCTTAGGTATAAGGTCTATAGAATCTGTTAAACTAGATAACAATAAAGAAATTGGGTTGATGGGTGAACGGGTTTTAACCCGTTCAAATAGATGAAACTGGTTAAAACCTGTTCAAACAAACGAAATGGGTTAAAACCCGTTTACCCGTTCCCCTTAAAAGCTAAAAAAATAATGGCAAGTATTTCAGAAACTAGTATTCAACGCCCCGTTTTAGCGATTGTAATGTCCATTTTGATTATCCTGTTTGGATTAATTGGATATAGCTATTTGGGTATCAGGGAGTTCCCGAGCGTTGACCCGCCCATTGTGACCGTACAAACTACTTATACGGGGGCAAATGCTGATATTATTGAATCACAAATTACAGAACCTTTGGAGGAATCCATCAACGGGATTGCTGGGATTCGCACGCTTACATCGTCTAGCCGTGATGGACGCTCAACGGTGACGGTAGAGTTTGACCTTTCGGTAAACATTGAAGATGCTGCCAACGACGTGCGTGACCGTGTGTCGAGAGCAACAGCCAATCTTCCCAAAGACGTTGACCCGCCCGTGGTGGCAAAAGCCGATGCGGATGCCAACCCGATTTACTTCATTAATGTGAAATCGGCAGAACGAGATATTTTGTCGTTAAACGAAATTGTTACCCGAGACATTAAAGAGAAATTCCAGACGGTTGCAGGCGTAAGTGCCGTGCAGTTATGGGGCGAAAAGAAATTTGCCATGCGTTTGCGGATTGACCCCGATAAATTGGCTTCGTATCGCTTAACAGCACCCGATATTGTGAGTGCTTTGAGCAAACAAAACATTGAGTTACCTTCTGGAAGTATCGAAGGGGCAATGACGGAATTAACCGTAAGAACGCAAGGTCGTTTGACTACTCCCGAAGAATTTAACAACCTTATCTTGCGAGAAGAAGGCGACCGAGTGGTGAAATTTAGCGATGTTGGTTATGCGGAACTAGCTCCCGAAAACGAAAAAACGGTCTTTAAACGAGACTTAGTACCGATGATTGCCGTGGCGGTAATTCCACAACCAGGGGCAAATCAAATTCAGATTGTGGATGATATTGAGAAAAAACTGGTGCAGATTAAAGCGGCTTTACCGAGCGATATTCAAGTAGAACTTGGGCTTGATTATACCCAGTTTGTTCGTCATTCGATTTCAGAAGTAGAAGAAACCATTATCATTGCCATTGTTTTAGTAGCCTTGATTATCTTCCTTTTCCTACGAGATTGGCGTTCAACCTTGATTCCGTTAACGGCTATTCCTGTGTCCTTGATTGGCTCGTTTTTTATCATGTATGTAATGGGCTTTTCGATTAACGTGTTGACATTGTTAGGAATCGTGTTGTCGATTGGTTTGGTGGTAGATGATGCCATTGTGGTACTAGAAAATATTTATGCCAAAATCGAAGATGGGATGTCGCCTTGGGATGCCGCATTGCATGGTTCAAAAGAGATTTACTTTGCCGTTATTTCTACGACGGTGACATTGGCAGCGGTATTCTTACCCGTGATTTTCTTACAAGGAATTACAGGTCGTTTGTTTAGAGAATTTGGGATTGTGGTAGCGGGTTCGGTAATTATCTCTGCTTTTGTTTCCTTGACCTTAACACCAATGTTGAGTTCTAAAATCTTAAAAGGAGGACATGACCGCCCGTGGTTTTATCGAGTTACCGAACCGTTTTTTGTGGGATTAACCGAAGCGTATCAAAACTCGTTGAACAGCTTTCTGAAAGTAAGATGGGTAGCTTGGGTATTGATTGTTGCCTTCATCGGGATTATTTATGCGATGTTTAAATTTGAAGCAATTCCATCTGAACTTGCTCCATTAGAAGACCGAGGAGGTTTCCGTATTCAGGTAACAGGGCCAGAAGGGGCAACTTACGAATATATGTTGAAATTTACGGATGAAGTAGGGGCTTATTTGATGAAAGAAGTACCTAGCAACGACCGTAAGGGGGTGGCAACGATTACCTCTCCACCTTTTGGGAATGGTGGTTCTAATACAGGTTCGATACGTCTGTACCTAAATACGGATGTGGAAAAACGTCGTACACAACAGCAAATTGTGGAGGACTTACAGCCTAAAATTAAAAAATTCACAGGGGCAAAAATGTTTGTGGTACAAGACCCAACCATTCAGACAGGACAACGTGGGGGAGGTTTACCCGTTCAATTTGTTATTCAAGCTCCTAATTTTGATAAGTTGAAAAAGGCATTGCCAGAGTTTATGGCGAAAGTACGTGAAAGCTCTAAATTTGATGGGGCAGATGTAAACCTTAAATTCACGAAGCCCGAATTGCGTCTGGAAATCGACCGTACCAAAGCTCAAAACTTAGGGATTTCAATTCAGGATGTGGCTCAAACCTTGCAATTAGGGCTATCAGGAAGACGCTTTGGGTATTTTTTAATGAATGGAAAACAGTACCAAGTGATTGGTCAAATTGACCGTCCACAACGAAATGACGTAGCCGATTTGAAATCGCTTTATGTAAAAAGCTCTTCAGGAGAGTTGATTCAGTTAGATAACTTGGTAAAAATTACGGAAGAAAGTACACCGCCTCAATTGTTCCGATATAACCGTTATGTGTCGGCAACGGTGCAAGCCCAAATGGCAAAAGGGGTAACGTTAGGGGATGCTTTGGACGAAATGGATGCCATTGCCAAAGAAACCTTAGACCCTTCGTTCTCGACGGCTTACGATGGACAATCGAAGGAATTTAAAGCGTCTTCTTCTTCATTAATATTCGCTTTTGCATTAGCATTAGTCCTGATTTATTTGATTTTATCGGCTCAGTTTGAAAGCTTTATCGACCCTTTAATTATCTTGCTTACCGTGCCTTTGGCGGTGGCAGGTGCATTGTTGTCGTTATGGGATTTTAGTCAGACGTTAAATATTTTCTCTCAAATTGGTATCATTGTATTGATTGGTTTAGTAACCAAAAACGGTATCTTGATTGTAGAATTTGCCAATCAGCGAAAAGAGGTGGGAAGCAATACACTTTTAGCCGCTCAAGAAGCAGCAGTAGCCCGTTTTAGACCTATTTTGATGACTTCACTTTGTACTATTTTGGGGATTTTGCCGATTGCCTTAGCATTGGGTGCGGGTTCTCAAAGTCGTGTGCCGATGGGTATTGCGGTAGTAGGAGGGATGTTATTTGCCACTACTTTGACCTTGTATATTATTCCTGCGGTGTATAGTTATATGTCGAGAGAGTTGAAGCATAAGGAGTAATTTTGGATGATGAATTTTGAATGTTGGATTAAATCCTCCCCCTGACAGCGGTCAACGACCCTGTTAGGGGGAGGATTTAATTGTCTAGCCTCACCCCGATTTGCAATCGGGTGTGGATTGGATATGCGTTTGTAACGCTCTTTTCACGGCGATATTACTAACCTCTCAGGGATTGAAATCACTGATTACAATATCGGTCGTCCCGATGGGACTTAGACCTTATTTCACACACTTGCTAGGCTCACCCCGATTTGCAATCGGGTGTGGATTGGATATGCGTTTGTAACGCTCTTTT
>JBMLRK010000188.1:0-6985 GCA_049241065.1 Spirosomataceae bacterium | reverse complement strand
GATTTATAAACATCCCCTTATTGGCATTTCATTACAAACGAGTCTGACCATTGTGTTAAGTACATTAATCATCTTGTTGTTAAGTAAACTACCCAAAGGGTATTGGATTACAGGATAATTTGATATTATTGATTAGTAGTGTACGAAGGATTGAGAGACATTTGATAAATTTAAATTTCGAGACCTAGGGCTTCACCCTAGGCTTAGGTATGTCGCCCTTTCAGGGCTAAAATGTACTGTCTTAGCCCTGAAAGGGCGATATATCTTAGCGATGGGTGTTAGCCCATCGTCAAAAAAGGATTTTACAAAATTTGTCAGAGAATGCTATTTTTCAATCCTTCGTACACTACTAATTATTGATTATCAATTAGTTATTACAGAATAATCACTTTCTAATTTCTTCAAATTTTGTAACTTTACGAAATAGATGATTCATTTTCTATTTCGTGAAATCCTTTTTTGACGATGCGATTGGCTAACACATTAAACCCAAAATTCATAATTTTGCATTATTCCGTATCTTACCAACCTTACATTAAAACACATCAAAAACATGAAATCACTTACACGAACCTCCTTACTAGCATTCAGGACATTACTGGTTTTCTCGTTTGTCCTTTTCGGAACTACTTCTTATTCCACTGCCACATTCAGAGGAAATTTAGCAGTCGTAGATTTACCATTGGCATCGCAATGGATTATTTCTCGGTATGTTGTTGGTACAAAAGTAAGTTATCCCGAAATTAAAAATGCTTATATCACCATCAACTCCACGTTATCAAGTTTTATGGGTGCAGGTGGGTGTAACTCCTTACGAGGAAGCGTCTATGTATCGGGCAAAAGCCTTCGTTTTGACTCAATCGTTCGTACGGAAATGGCTTGTTCAGAACTTGATTCTGAAACCCTTTTTATTAGCAACTTACAAAAAGTGAAAGAATATAAAATTGTAGGAGGTGAATTATTTCTCTACAACAAAGACCACAAACTGATTATGGTATTAGAGAGTTTTCGTTAACAGCTCGTACCAACTAATCATCTTACCAACGTGATTGATTTTCATACCCATCAAGTGAATACTGTAAGTACTGATATTCAAGTACTCAATCTATTGCAACCCTTGCCCATATCACTCCCGCAAGTGATTTCGGCAGGGGAAGTTGTGTTTTCCATGGGCTTGCATCCGTGGTATTTAGATGATAGTACCTTAGCGGCAGAAAAGCTAAAAATGGAAGTCCTTGCCAACGAGCCAAACGTATTATTTATGGGCGAATGTGGACTAGATAGGCTGTGTAATACGCCCTTCAAACTCCAAGAAGAAGCCTTTATTTGGCAAATCTCCTTAGCCGAAAAACTACAAAAACCAATGGTAATTCATTGTGTAAAAGCCTATTCTGAGTTGATAGCTATCAAAAAAAAAGTAAAGCCAACTGTACCGATGATTGTACATGGTTTTAATGCCAATGAGCAAATTTGTAAACAACTCATCCAACATGGCTTTTACCTCTCTTTTGGAGCTGCTTTGCTCAACGAGAAGTCCAATGCCTACCGCTTACTAAGTATCATTCCGAAGAAGTATTTATTTCTTGAAACAGACGATAAAAATTGCACAATTTCAAGTATATTTGCCCGTGCTTCGCATCTATTAGCAATAAGTGTAGAAGATTTACAAGAAATTATATTACAAAACTTTATCTCAGTATCCAAAAACCGAATTGTAACGCTCAAGGATTAATGAAATCTTAACATTGACCCAACGAGTAAAACATTCGCAGTAAAACTGCTAGTAAATTATGCAAAGAAATTTTTTTAAAGCCCATCCTTGGCACGGTATCCAAATCGGAAAAGACATGCCAAATGTTGTTACTTCTTTCATCGAAATCGTTTCAACAGATACCGTTAAGTATGAAATTGACAAAGAAACTGGATATTTGAAAATCGACCGTCCACAAAAATTCTCTAACATCGTTCCTGCTCTTTACGGTTTCGTACCTCAAACATACTGTGGAGATGGTATCGCTGAATTAGCTCGTGAAAAATCAGGAAAAGCAATTGAGTGTGGCGATGGTGACCCATTAGACATTTTGATTCTTTCTGAACGTACAATCACACACGGAGACATTATTTGTCAGGCTATTCCAATCGGTGGTATCCGTATGATTGACAAAGGAGAGGCAGATGATAAAATCATTGCGGTATTGAAAGGTGACTCGATGTATGGTAACTGGACTGATATTTCTGATTGTCCAAAAGCGATTACAGACCGTTTAGTTCACTATTTCTTGACGTACAAAAACATTCCAGGAGAAGAGAAAGTAGCCGTTGATATTGACGAAGTTTACGGAAGAGAAACTGCTCATGAAGTAATTTTAAAATCTCGTGAAGATTACCGTAATATTTTCGGATGAAGCTTAGAGCTTGTAACCATTGCCGCTTTTGATGTACTCGGAAAAGCAGAAGAAGTTCAACAGAAACTTTCTATTGCAGGTATCCAAAGTGAAATCAAAGAGGAGGCGGCTTTTGAATTACAAGTACTCCACAAAGACCAAAAAATCTCGAACGAACTGATTTCATTTTTCAGTTCTCAGAACTAGTAAAAAGGGTTTCTTCCATCAGTCGAAGAAGCCCTTTTTCATTAACAAGGCTTTCCTGCCATTTATCCGCTTGTTTACCCTTTAAACACGAGACTTTTCTATATATCCAATCTTTTTTTTACATTTGATTTTATCATTCAGACAATCAACCATGAAACAATTTGTGAAATACGTTTTTGCCAGCCTTGTGGCATTAGCAATATTTGGAATACTAAGCTTTGTACTCATTGTAGGGATTGCCTCCGCTGTGAGTTCAAGTGAAGGATTAACACCCTTAAAGGATAGATCTGTATTACGCCTTAGTCTCAATGGCCCAATCATTGAAAATGCTCCTGACGACCCCAATCCGTTGAAAAGTTTAGCGGGTTCTTTCTCCGACAAAGCCGAAGAAATCGGTATGGTGCAAATCAGAGAAGCCTTAAAATTGGCTGCCTCAGATAGCAATATCAAAGGCATTTACCTCGAATCTCATTATCCAATGGCTGGCTATGCTCAGTTAGAAGAAATCAGAGATGCTCTTCTTGAATTCAAAAAATCTGGAAAGTTCATCTATGCCTATGGTGAATCGTATTCAGAAAAAGGTTATTATCTTGCTTCGGTTGCCGACAAAATTTATTTGAATCCAGCAGGAGGTTTAGACTTTAACGGAATCAGTGCAGAAGTTACGTTCTTCAAAGGTGCGTTGGATAAGCTAGACATCCAACCGATTGTATTTAGAGTAGGAGAATATAAATCAGCGGTAGAACCCATGCTTCGTGAAAACATGAGTGATGCTAACAGAAGTCAATATACTTCGTTGATGTCTTCTATCAACAACCATATTTTTGCCCAAATTGCAGTTTCTCGCAAAACTACCCCAGAAGCCTTGAACAAGGTAGCAGATGAATTATCGGCCTATCAACCAAAAGGTGCATTGGCAAATAAATTGGTTACACACGTAGGCTACTACGATGAATTTGAAATGGCACTCCGTTCAACCATTCATGAACAACAAGACGAAAAAATCAACTTCGTCAGTCTGGGTAAAATTCTAAAAACAAAGGAATTGAACAAAGATGACACCGATGAAACTCAACAAATTGCGGTAGTAGTAGCAGAAGGAACAATTCAAGGTTCTAAAGCGACGGATGGCAATATTGGGTCGGACGATTTCATTGCAGAGCTTCGTAAAGCGAGAGACGACAAAAAAGTAAAAGCAATTGTATTGCGTATCAATAGCCCAGGCGGCTCATCGTTGGCATCGGATGTAATGTGGAGAGAAATCAATTTAGCTAAAAAAGTAAAGCCAGTGATTGCCTCTATGGCAGATTATGCCGCTTCTGGAGGCTATTACATGGCTATGGCTGCCGATACCATCGTGGCAGAACCAACGACCATCACTGGCTCTATCGGAATTTTTGCTCAATTCTTCAATTTTAGTAATTTCTTGAAAAACAAACTTGGCATTACTACCGACAGAGTGAACACCAATGCTCACTCCGATTTTCCATCGGTTACTCGTGAACTAACTGATTTTGAGAAAACATGGTTTCAGAATAACGTAGATGCAGGCTATGAGTCCTTTACAAGCAAAGCTGCAAAAGGACGTAAGATGCCGATTGACAAATTAAAATCCTTAGCTGGTGGAAGAGTTTGGACAGGTTTACAAGCGAAAGAAAATGGTTTAGTAGATATTCTTGGAAATTTACATACTGCTATTGCTGTAGCGGCTAAAAAAGTAAATCTAAAAGAAGGATCATACAAAACAACGTATTTCCCTTCGCCAAAATCATTCGTAGAAAAACTGTTAGAAAACAAGCAAGAACAGCTTGAAGAGAAAGTTTTCGAAATGCAATTAGGCGAACTTGCACCCTATGCAAAAGAAATAAAAGAGCTAAAAAGCCGAGAAGGTTACATGGCTTTAATGCCTTTTCAATTAGAGATGAAGTAGATTATCACTCGCTAAAAAATGGCTGTATCACTTATAAAAAGGGCTTCTTGTTTGGTATAACGGGAAGTCCTTTTTAATTTTGACTAACATTAACATAACACGATTGAAGATTTCGTCGAAAATTATGATTCGTAACAACTGGACAAGAGAAGAAATTGATGAGATTTATAATCTCCCATTTTTAGAATTAGTATATCGTGCCGCAACGGTACACCGTCAATATCACGACCCACAAGAAGTACAAATCAGTACCTTGTTGTCGATTAAAACAGGAGGCTGTCCAGAAGATTGTTCATACTGTTCGCAAGCAGCTCGCTATCATACTGATGTAAAAGTGCAGAAGTTAATGCAAGTTGACGAAGTATTAGCGGCGGCAGAACGTGCCAAAGATGCAGGTAGCTCTCGTTTCTGTATGGGTGCAGCGTGGCGTGAAGTACGTGACAACCGTGACTTTGACAATGTCTTAGAAATGGTAAAAGGCGTTAATGCAATCGGTATGGAAGTTTGTTGTACCTTGGGTATGCTTACTGCCGAACAAGCTCAGAAATTGAAGGCAGCGGGTTTATATGCCTACAACCATAACGTCGATACTAGCGAAGAAAATTATAGCGATGTAATTTCTACTCGTACGTTCGACGACCGTTTGAATACCATCGAAAATGTACGTCAGGCAAAACTTTCTGTTTGTTCGGGGGGTATCATCGGCTTAGGAGAATCAGACCAAGATCGTACTGGTATGTTAAAGACCCTAGCAAATATGCCACAACATCCTGACTCTGTGCCTATCAACAACCTTGTACCTATCAAAGGAACGCCACTAGGAGAGCAAGAACCAGCATCTATCTGGGATATGGTTAGAACCATTGCGACGGCTCGTATCATTATGCCAAAATCATTAGTACGTTTATCAGCAGGACGCTTAGATATGTCTTACGAAGGACAAGCATTCTGTTTTATGGCAGGTGCTAACTCTATTTTCTCAGGAGATGTTTTATTAACAACGCCTAACCCTGCGGTAAATTCAGACAAAGAATTATTCCAAATCTTGAGTATCAAACCAAGAGAAGCGTTCAAAGGAGAGAAAAAAGCAGTTGAATTTAACGTAATTCCTTCGGAAGCAGAAGCCTTGAATGCTGAACTAGCGAAATAACATAGATTTACGGATTAGTGTTCGAACTATTTTTGGGGAAAATTTTACCAAAAGGATGTTTGAATCTAATAACACAAAGAAGGCTTCGTCTCAAACGAAGCCTTCAGTTTTACAATAATCCAGTGACTTTACTGTTATCTATACGTATAAACATCAAATCTGTAAGAATATAAACCTTTCACAATAACAAATTTTAGTAAAAACATGAAAAAAATTTCATATTTATTGCTTGCTTTCGTTGTAGCATTTATCACATCATGTGCTGTAACGCCCGATGTACAACCAACTACAGTTGATAATACATTACCAGTAGCAAATGGTGGACTAGACATCTCATTTACCGATCCTACTATTAATTCAACTAAATCAGTAGTAGCAGCAAGTGGGGACAATGTTAACGTTTCGTTATTAATCAAAAAAACAGCACTCGGTGGCAAACCAAGAATTATGCGTGTGTATGTTTCTGATCAAGCTAACTATCGTGCTACAGGAGCAACTCCTTTGTTTGAAATCAAGTTGAAAAACAAAGACGAGCAAACACAAACAATCGACTATACGGTTTCTCCTTCTTCTGGAAGAGTATATATTCACTTCGATGTATATGATAACACAAGTACGTCGGATGATGTTACCAAATCAGGAAACAACGTAACTCGTAAAACGTTAGTCGTGAACGTTTCTGCGGATGGACAAGTGGCTTCATGGTCTTCAATTGTATTAGGTGGACAAAGTAACTTAGATTTAGGTTCAAGAGTAGCATCAGCTACTAGCGATGTTTATAAAGTATGTGACCTTGATTCGAACATTAAGTACGTTGATATCACGTATGCTTATAGAGCTGTAACTGGAACAAGTAACTTCAAAAACTACTTCATGTCTAATCCAGCAAGAAAAGATGTATTTGGAATGCTCACTACTTCAACTATTGACTGTGATGGAGATGCTACTACCTCTACTTATACAGGAGGAGGCAATCCAACTTATTTTGCAACATCTACTGCAGATTTCACAACAGCAACAGATGCTTCACTAGCTACATTAAACGTTACAACAAGTAATTTACAATACGTTGAAGCGAAAGTTGGTAGTGTATATGCCTTTATTAATAGTAAAAATAAAAAAGGACTAATAAAAGTAACTGCAATAAATACAGGTACTAACGGTGCAGATGGTAGTATCACCTTTGATGTTAAAGTTCAAAAATAAGCAATCATTTTGCACAAAAAAGGCTGTTCCGATACGTTGGAACAGCCTTTTTGTTTTTCTCAAACCCTATTCAATTTCTACTAAAATATCCGTAATGTTTTCTGGAGA
>JBMLRK010000187.1:0-25836 GCA_049241065.1 Spirosomataceae bacterium | reverse complement strand
CGAACCATGAATGACGGTACCAAAAACCGTAGTGTTACCATTACACCATCGGTCAGTCTCATTTGATTTGTGATGCAAAATTACGCTTTTAGAGAACACTTGTCAAGTCCTTTTCCTAAAAAAACATAATATTTTATTTTAACATTCGGATAAGTAATTGATTTTTTGATTCTTACTAGGATAAAAAAAATGAAAAAAAATTATTATTCACGGCTAATTAATGGTTTTAAGGACTATTTCTTAGCCCAAAAACAAAAAAGTCTCAGATTGCTCCGAGACTTTTTCTTGACATTTATGAAAAATGGATGTACAAAAACTAGGCAATTACACCTGAAGTTTCTACATCAGCACTGATTTTTTTAACTAATCCTTGTAAAACTTTACCTGGGCCACACTCAACAAAGCTAGTAGCTCCGTCAGCCACCATGTTTTGTACTGACTGAGTCCAACGTACAGCTCCTGTTAATTGAGCTATAAGATTAGCCTTAATCGTAGCAACGTCTGTTGAAGGTTTAGCATCCACATTTTGGTAAATTGGACAAATTGGCGAGACAATCGTTGTTGCTTCAATAGCTGCGGCCAATTCTTCACGAGCAGATTCCATTAAAGGAGAGTGAAATGCTCCACCCACAGGCAGTACCAATACACGCTTCGCTCCTGCTGTCTTTAACTTTTCGCCAGCCTGCTCGATACCCGCAGTTGTACCCGAAATTACGACTTGACCTGGACAGTTATAATTTGCTGCAACAACCACTTCATCCGAAATGGAAGCACAGATGTCTTCAATTACTTTATCTGATAAGTTCAATACGGCTGCCATGGTTGATGGATTCGCCTCGCAAGCCTTTTGCATGGCTAAAGCTCTTGTCGAAACCAAACGAAGTCCGTCTTCAAAACTCAATGCACCAGCGGCTACTAAAGCTGAGAATTCACCTAATGAATGACCAGCAACCATATCAGGTTTGAATTCTGGGTTTTCTTTAGCTAAAATTACCGAATGTAAAAAGATAGCAGGTTGCGTTACTTTTGTTTGTTTTAATGCTTCGTCTGTACCTTCAAACATAATATCCGTGATACGGAAGCCCAAAATTTCATTCGCTTGTTCAAAAAGTGCTTTTGCTGAAGCTGATTTTTCGTATAGGTCTTTACCCATACCGATAAATTGTGAGCCTTGCCCTGGAAAAACGTATGCTGTCATTAACAATAAAAATTAGTGAATTTAAATGTTTTGACAAAAATACATATTCGACAGCCATATTTTAACATATTCCTACAAAAACCTTTCTTTCATATCTTGTGTAGGCATTCTACATACATCGGATTTTCCGAAAAAACGATAGCGATTTTTTGCAATCATATCATAACATAAATCAAGTAAAAATCTTGGTAAAATGTCAAAGACTACCAACAACGCCCAAAAACCTCCCAAGCCTTTTGCAATTGCTAATGCTGCTTGAGATTTTTGCAACAACTTACCATTTTTAACAAAATAGAGGGTATCAAAATCATGCTTATTCTTATTTGTAGCCTCTAAAATTGACTGTCCAACGTCCGACTGTAAAGACGTAAATTTGTATTTTTTTGCAGCATCTCTATCAATAATAAAATTAACGGAGGCATTGCAGAAATTACAAACGCCATCGAACAGAATCAGATTATCGTATTGGTTAAGGAGCATATTCATACCGATTATAAAAAAATGGATGCCCATTAGTACAATAGGCATCCATGAATGTTTTTTTAACGAACTAACTCTATCCAGCCTTTCAAATTAAGTGGAGGCGTTGGGTCTAAGGTTACAAAATTGACACTACAGGTATAGTAGTACGTATCAGACGGCAAGGAGTTACCTGTTTGATTTGTACCATCCCACTCAAGTTTAGCTCCTGAATATTCATACACCTTTTGTCCACTGCGATTATAGACCATGAATAACACATCTTTCACAAATCGAGGACAGTTCATTGCTTGGAAGGTATCATTTCTGCCATCTCCATTCGGTGTAAAGATATTTGGCAGCAAATAACTTGGGCAATTGTCCTTACAAACAGTATTGCTTTTAGGCCCTTCTACATCGTATTTGCTTGTTGCTGTAACGTAGTAACAACCCAAAAACGAATCCGTTTTGGTATGCGTAAAGGTTGTCGCTGGTGGTATTGGGCTTGTAACCTCCCCTATTTTTGTAAAATTACCATCCTTTGTTCCTGAGTAATAAACAGTATATTTTACAATGGTAGAATCACAGTTACTCGCTTTCGGATATGTCCATGTTAACACATTTGAGAACGAATTCTGGTTACAGTTGCCTTCGTCTTTCGTATAAACAGTACAATCCAGTGGATCAATCGTTAATGCAACCGCACATGGTACAGCATCTGTTGAAGGTGACGCACAAGTGACCTGTGAGAAATTATATAACAAATCAGGTTTAATTTTTGGGTCATTGTATGTACCAACGGTTTCTACTTTATAGCAATAAGACGAATCAGGAATCATCCCTGCATTGATTGTTCCATCAGTAGCGTAAGTATCTTTTCCATTATCCGTATAAGTAAACGCACCTGCCTGAACGGTCACTTCTGCAATTTGATTAAAGATTCCAGAACCCGCTTTCGTTTCACGATAAATGCGGTGCTTTTGGTTCTCATTTTTCCATGGGACATCTGCTTGCCAAGATAAATTGATAGAACGTTTCCCTGTCGTAGCGGTCAATCGAACGCTATTGGCAATATCCGTACTATCTAAAGCAGTTAAACCAGTATTACTCGTGTAATAGAACGCCAAACGATAACGATAAATAGTAGCTTCAGTATTTAGATTTTTATCAACCAAAACCGTGTCTGCTCCAGTCAGCAAATCTGTATTGATGACCGACCCTACTTGCGTAAAAGTAGTGCTACTTACCCCCGCAGCACGAGATAAGCGATATTGATATGGCCCTTTGAATACGGATTTATCTAACCCAATAGGACGAGTCCATTTTACCGTAATTTCGCCGTCTGTTCTGCTTGTTTTATCAATACTTACATTAGTAATCACTGGCACAGTCGATTTCATCGTTAGGCACGCTTGGTCAGATGCCACACTTTCGGTACTAGTACCATTATTGGTAAATTGAACTACGGTACGATAGCTATATTCAACATTACGTTTTAAGTTTTTATCTGTAAAAGTAGTTGCGGAAACAGGTACACGCCCAACTTCGGTATAACCTAAACTACTTGGTAAACCTAACTGACAAGCAGTTGGTGTAAAATCTGTACAACCATCTTTTCTATAAATCACAATTACAGCACCTGTATTCTGACAAGCGTACGAATCCCAAGTGAGTGTAGTTATTCTATTACCAGCATCGCCCTGAGCCTTTAGGTTCTTAATCCGTGGAGCGACCACTCGTATTTTCCACGTTTTACTATCCACTAAGGATGGTATAAGGCTACTCAAGGGATTGTCAACCACCTTAAAGTTGATGTCATACGTCTGTTGCCTAATATGCGAACAACCCGTCTGCCACGTAAATACTCCCGTAGCAGGAGATGCAGTTTGTCTAGCTGCTGAGGTAAACGTTGCATAAGGAGGTTCAACAAATAGGTTGGCATCGGCCGTTTTATACACTGCCCCAGTAGAGGTGATAGTCAACGCATCTATTCTACCCGTTTTTGAAGGCGTATCGGTTGCGGTAATTGTTCTGTTTATTAGCGTTCCTGCTTCTACACAAATATCTTCTGGTACTTTAATGACAGGCGGCTTATTGTCGGCATCTTTCACCTCAATTTGCATATCACGAGTTGTCTCTGAAATTTTCACACCATTACGCCATTCTTCCACGATAAAAGCACAGTTATAAAGACCTATTTCCTGCGGCACATCCCAAACTAAATCCCCAGTGCGAGCATCAATCGTGAAGGTACCTGGAATAGACGAAACCTCATTGGGTTGACGAAAATTCTCTACAGAAGCCCCTCTGGAAGCACAAGATTCTTGCTTTCCTGTACGACAATACGTTAAGCGATAAGCCAAGCTATCACCCTCAATATCTACGGCATTGGGGTTATGAATATATTTTTGTCCGACTACAGCCGTCAAATCAACGGCAGGGTTTAATAAGATTGGTGTATTGTTAAGTCCTAAACCTGGGTCAATACTAAACTTTGTTTCTACATAAAAGCCCGTATCAACCGAATTGCTCATGTTCTTTACATTGGCATTACGATTCTGAATAGCCACATTGACAGCATAAATCCCTGGTGTTGAGTAAGTATAAGTTGCTTTATAAATACCTTTAACAGTACCATTTCCAATATCTTCTCCAGCACCATTTGCCCCGTTTTGCCTACGAGCTTCAATACTAGGACTACCATCACCAAAACAAAAAATGGCTGTCTCTTGACTTCTCCAAGCAATATTATTTTCACAATAAATTGTCAGCGTAAACTCATAAGTAAGCGATGTTTGAGAAATACGTCTTACGGATATTTCTCCTCCCTTCATGTGTGTACCGAAGGCTGTCTGAGAAGTAAAAAAGCTAATCAATACTCCCAATAATAGAGTATATAAGGTCGTAAATTTCTTCATTCCGAAATTGCTATCAATTTTATATTGTATATACTAAATTTAACTATGGCTTTTAACAAGCCGTCCACTAGTTGCTCCTACTTGCTCAATAATTAACTCATCTGTAATTATAACCCTAGAACTATTGGTTTCACAAGTTAGTTATTTTTTTTTTCACATTTAAGAAAACAAAAAAACAGCACAATAAGTTAGTGTTATGACATTGATTTAACGACAAACATAAGGTTTAATTGTTTGAAATCACTCAAATTAACAACGTTTTCAAGCGCTTAAAAAGTACCTTTATTGTCAAAATTGAGTCCACTTTGAGGATAAAACTACGAGAGACCGTTCTTTATTTAAGAAACAATAATTATTACTTGAAAAATCTAAAATAGAATCAAATTAGGACTAGAAGGTAAAATGCTTTTTTTTATAATTAAACGTAGATATTTTTATAAATAACTGCTAAAAATTGATTGATTATTTGATTGACAAGCGTTTCAATCGTAGTTTTGACCTAAATTTTATCAATAATTAATCGTTTAGGGCAAATAAATACGAGATTATAATCGTTTGGTTATGTTTGCCAACTTAGTTTAATTATTAACTAACTAATAACCAATAACTTACAAAAAAATGTCTTGGGTAACAAAAAATTTATCAAGTTCGCTGGGCAGAAAGCTCATTATGGCGATAACAGGTCTATCTTTAGTGGCCTTCCTTCTCGTCCATTGTGGAATTAATGCGTGTATTTTCTTGAATGATGGTGGCGAAACATTCAATGCTGCTGCAGAGTTTATGGGTAAGAACTTTTTCATCCGTACTGCTGAAATCGGTTTGTTCGTAGGTTTGATCGCACACATTGTTGATGGGCTGATGCTTTGGTCTGACAATAACAAAAAACGTCCAGTAAAATATGCTGTAGTAGCAAGTGACAACAGTACTTGGTATTCTCGTTCAATGGGTTTATTGGGAACATTATTGTTAATCTTCTTAGTACTACATTTAAAACATTTCTGGGTAGTAAGTCGTTTTACAGATCATATCACTAGCGGAGAGGAGACTTTATTCAACGAAATGAAGGAAACGTTTGAACAGCTTTGGGTTGTAATTGTGTATGTTGCTGGATGTCTTTCATTAGCATATCACTTAATGCACGGTGTTCAAAGTTCATTCCAATCATTAGGATGGAATCACCCAAAATACACTCCATTCGTGAAAGCTTTCGGATTTGGCTATGCGATCATTATACCATTAGTGTTTGCAGCAATGCCAATTGCTATGTATTTAGGATTAATTAAATAATAAGGAGTCTCTTCGTTGATTTTATCATCTTTCGTAACGGATTGTACTAAACTAAATTCATATTATGTCAACAAAAATAGACGCTAAAATACCTGATGGACAGTTATCAGACAAATGGACAAAATTCCGTTCAACTGTACCGTTAGTAAACCCCGCAAATAAGCGGAATATTGAAATTATCGTAGTAGGTACTGGTCTTGCTGGTGCTTCTGCTGCGGCTTCTTTGGCTGAGATGGGTTACAAAGTGAAAGCATTTTGTTTCCAAGATTCTCCACGTCGTGCCCACTCAATTGCGGCACAAGGTGGTGTCAACGCTGCTAAAAACTATCAAAATGACGGTGACTCAATTTATCGTTTGTTCTATGATACGATTAAAGGTGGTGACTACCGTGCAAGAGAAGCAAATGTTCACCGTTTAGCTGAGGTATCTGGAAGCATCATTGACCAATGTGTTGCTCAGGGTGTTCCTTTTGCTCGTGAATACGGTGGTTTGTTATCTAACCGTTCATTCGGTGGTACGCAAGTACAACGTACTTTCTATGCTGCTGGTCAAACAGGACAACAATTATTATTAGGTGCTTATTCTGCATTACAACGCCAAATCGGTTTAGGTAACGTAACGATGCACACTCGTCACGAAATGCTTGAAGTAGTAACTGTTGACGGAAAAGCTCGTGGTATTATTGCACGTGATTTGATTTCTGGTAAATTAGAACGTCACTTCGGTCATGCTGTTTTATTGTGTACAGGTGGTTATGGTAACGTATTCTATTTGTCAACCAACGCCATGGGTTCTAACGTAACAGCAGCATGGAAAGCAACTAAAAAAGGTGCTTACTTTGCTAACCCTTGTTACACACAGATTCACCCAACTTGTATTCCAGTTTCTGGCGACCACCAATCTAAATTGACTTTGATGTCAGAATCGTTACGTAATGATGGTCGTATCTGGGTTCCAATGAAAAAGAATGATACTCGTCCAGCAGTAGAAATTCCTGAAAACGAGCGTGATTATTACTTAGAGCGTCGTTACCCTGCTTTCGGTAACTTAGTACCTCGTGATATTGCTTCTCGTGCAGCAAAAGAGCGTTGTGACGAAGGCTATGGTGTAGGTGCTTCTAAAAAAGCAGTATATCTTGACTTTGCTGCAGCTATCATCCGTTACGGACGTGGCGAAGCAAACAAAAGAAGTATGACAAACCCGACGGATGCAGAAATCCAACAAATGGGTAAAGATGTCGTAAAGGAGAAATACGGTAACTTGTTTGATATGTACAAACAAATTACAGGTGAAAACCCTTATGAAGTTCCAATGCGTATTTATCCAGCAGTTCACTATACAATGGGTGGCCTATGGGTTGATTACAACTTGATGACTTCAATTCCAGGTTTATATTCATTAGGAGAAGCTAACTTCTCTGACCACGGTGCTAACCGTTTAGGTGCTTCTGCTTTAATGCAAGGTTTAGCCGATGGTTACTTCGTGATTCCATACACAATTGGTGCATACTTAGCTGGAGATATTCGTACAAAAGCAATTCCAACGGATCATCCTGAGTTTGTTGCGGCTGAGAAATCAGTTCAAGATACAATTGACAAATTAATGTCAATTAAAGGAACAAAATCAGTTGACTTCTTCCACAAGAAATTAGGTTTAATCATGTGGGATCAGTGCGGTATGGCTCGT
Source organism: Spirosomataceae bacterium (assembly GCA_049241065.1). Taxonomy (GTDB): domain Bacteria; phylum Bacteroidota; class Bacteroidia; order Cytophagales; family Spirosomataceae; genus JALRIJ01. The sequence continues at coordinate 18,287 of JBMLRK010000187.1, read as the reverse complement.
AATGAAAAAGGCTTGAAACAAGCGATTGCTGACATCCAAGAATTGAAAAAACAATTCTGGTCAGAAGTTCGTATTCCAGGAGATGCAGATGAATTCAACCCAGAATTAGAGAAAGCAACTCGTGTTGCTGACTTTATCGAACTAGGAGAATTAATGTGTATTGATGCCTTAAACCGTAACGAATCTTGTGGTGGTCACTTCCGTGAAGAATACCAAACAGAAGAAGGTGAAGCTCAACGTGATGACGAAAATTATGCGTATGTAGCTGCTTGGGAATACAAAGGCGAAGCTGACTATAAAGCAGAATTTGAATTACACAAAGAAGCTTTAGTGTACGAAAACATCAAAATCGCACAGCGTTCTTATAAGTAAGGGATTAGCGATTTCTTCGTATAACAGCAAGAAATCGCTATGTTCAGTTCTTTTTTTCACTGTAATCACAGAAATATCCCGAAGAGCATAATATCTATTTAAACGATTTGTATTCGCTAAATTTCGCTCTTCGCTAATCGCTCAAAAAAATGGAAGGTAATATGAATTTGACGCTTAAAGTGTGGCGTCAAAAAAATGCAAATACTGAAGGAGATTTTGTAACGTATGACGTAACAGGGATTTCTGAAGATATGTCTTTCTTAGAAATGTTCGATGTATTAAACGAACGTTTAATCAATGAAGGACAATCACCTATCGCTTTCGATCACGACTGTCGTGAAGGTATTTGCGGTATGTGTTCAATGTACATCAATGGACACCCACACGGGCCTAACAGAGGTGTAACAACTTGTCAATTACACATGCGTTCGTTCAAATCAGGAGATACGATTACGGTAGAACCTTGGAGAGCTCAAGCATTCCCTGTGATTAAAGATTTAGCCGTAAACCGTTCATCATTTGACCGTATCATGGCAGCAGGTGGGTTCGTATCGGTTAATACGGGTAACGCTCAAGATGCTAACGCATTGCCTATTCCAAAAGAGAACGCAGACAATGCTTTTGCTGCTGCTGCTTGTATTGGTTGTGGTGCTTGTGTAGCTGCTTGTAAAAATGCCTCAGCAATGTTATTTACATCTGCTAAAATTTCTCAATTGTCTTTATTACCACAAGGACAAGCAGAACGTACAATTCGTGCAGAGAAAATGGTTGCTCAGATGGACGCAGAAGGATTTGGAGCTTGTACAAACACAGGTGCTTGTGAAGCTGAATGTCCAAAAGAAATCTCATTAGTAAATATCGCACGTATGAACCGTGAATATTTTGGAGCAGTATTGTCTTCAAATGAGGTCTAATTTCATACTAGTCATAAAAAAAGCTGTTTTTCCTTAGTGGAAAAACAGCTTTTTTTTTACAAAAACAACGCCTTACAACAAAATTGTAAGGCGTTGTTTTTCACGATTTTGTGCTAATTAATAGTGGAAGGCTGTAGAGCAGCATTCATTCTAATTAAATCATTCAAGTTGTTCTTTGTAAATGGTTTACTAAGAAAATCAACAACTTGTGGATAGTCTGTAGCCCTAACAACACTCGATTTATCGACAGTTGACGAAACAATAGCTACCAAGACTTTTTTGCCAAGATCAAGCTTATTTAATTCATCTAAAAACTCCCATCCATTCATCACTGGCATGTTCAAATCTAATAATAACAGATAAGAATACCCTTCTTGTTGACTGACTAAAAAGTCTAATGCTTCTTTGCCATTCGTAAAGTTTTTTATGTCACTAGACAAATCGCCCTTTTTAATGACTGTTCTGTGCATCAGAGAAATCATTGGATCATCATCTACAATTACAACTGTTAATTCCATATCTTTATAAATGTGTTAATACTCTAGGTGAAGTACCAAAATTAGACCATTTACCCTCTCCTCTCTATGTTTTTAGATAAATGGTAGGTTTTGTTCGATAAACAGTAAAAAATCAGAAAAAAAATCATACCCCAACTGCTAACTCTCCATTTAATCCAAAGAACACTTTGATTTTTACATCTATAGAGAATATTTTTATAACTATCTTTACACCGTTTTTTAAAGTACTTTTACAGATTTATTGGTTTCCAATTCTGGCTACCCAGAGATAACCTGTAAGTCTATTTTTATACCAACTAGATATGATCGAAATTACAAATATATCTAAATCCTTTGGAGGAAGAGACATACTCCTCGACATCAACGGACAATTTAAACCAGGAGAAACATCGCTGATTATTGGCGGAAGTGGAACAGGAAAAAGTGTTTTGCTCAAGTGTATGATTGGTATCATTAAACCTGAAAATGGACACGTTTTATACGATGGTAGAGACTTTCATAACTCAAATGAAGAAACACGCAAAGATATTCGGAGAGAAATGGGAGTACTATTTCAAGGAGGAGCATTATTTGATTCTAAAACCTGTTTAGAAAATGTAAAATTTCCGCTTGATATGCTTACTAACATGAGCGAGAAAGAAAAAATAGAGCGGGCGGAATTTTGTCTTCAACGGGTAGGTTTAGAAAATGCGGGGCAACGCACACCGTCCGAAATATCAGGGGGAATGAAAAAGCGTGTAGGAATTGCACGAGCAATCGTAATGAATCCTAAGTACTTATTCTGCGATGAACCCAATTCAGGGCTAGACCCGTTAACTGCCGTTAAAATTGATGATTTAATTAAAGAAATTACAGAAGAATTCAACATCACTACGGTTGTAATTACCCACGATATGAACTCAGTGATTGGTATGGGGCAAAAAATCCTTTTCTTATATAAAGGTCGTAAGATATGGGAAGGGAATAACGAGAACCTTACACATTCTGATATTGCTGAATTGAATGAATTTTTGTTTTGCAATAAGCTATTACAAAGACTATAAAAGCTGAATAAAAAAGGGCTAGTTAACATATTATCGTTAACTAGCCCTTTTTTATTATATGGATAGCATTTACGAGAAAAGTTTCATATCTGCTTGCATCATATCTTCAACTAATGCTTGTAAGTCGTATTTCGGAGTCCAACCTAATTTAGTTTTAGATTTTGTAGGATCGCCAATTAGTAACTCAACCTCTGTCGGACGGAAATAGCGTGGATCTACCGCTACTACTTCTTTTCCAATCGGTAATTGATACGCAGGATTTGAACATGAAGCGACAACCCCAATTTCATCAACACCTTCTCCTGAGAAAGCAATCTCAATGCCTACCTGTGCAAAAGCCATACGAACGAATTCACGTACACGAGTGGTAACACCTGTTGCAATCACAAAATCTTCTGCAACTTCTTGTTGTAAAATCAACCACATCGCTTCTACATAATCTTTTGCATGACCCCAATCACGTTCTGCATCCAAGTTACCCAAATAAAGCTTTTCTTGCTGTCCTAAAGCGATTTGACATGCTGCACGAGTGATTTTGCGAGTAACAAACGTTTCACCTCTTAATGGCGATTCGTGGTTAAACAAAATACCATTACAAGCAAACATATCGTAAGCCTCACGGTAGTTTACAGTAATCCAGTAACCATATAATTTAGCTACTGCATACGGAGAACGAGGATAAAAAGGAGTTGTTTCAGACTGTGGAACTGCTTGAACCAAACCATAAAGCTCTGAAGTTGAAGCCTGATAGATTCTAGTCTTTTTAATTAAGCCTAATAAACGAACTGCTTCCAAAATACGTAATGTACCGATTCCATCTACTTGAGCTGTATATTCTGGCTCGTCGAACGAAACCTTTACGTGCGACATCGCTCCTAAGTTATAGATTTCGTCTGGTTGCACCTCTTGAATAATGCGAATGATGTTTGTAGAATCACTCAAATCACCATAATGCAATTTGAATTTAACATCATCTTCGTGTAAATCTTCGTATAAGTGGTCAATACGTTGCGTGTTGATTAATGAGCTTCTTCGCTTAATCCCATGAACTTCGTATCCTTTTGATAGAAGTAGTTCTGCCAAGTAGGCTCCATCTTGACCTGTTATACCTGTAATGAGGGCTTTCTTCATTTAAATAAATTCTTTTCGGTTGTTAAAACTCAGGAAAAATTAATGTCTAATTCTATTGATACTTGACATTATTCTTCGCATAAATACCTAAATATAAAAAGTTAATTATTGCAAAAATACAAAATGTAGGTTAAATACTACACCTTAGAATAGTATAATTTTATTTCCGCTTTGCTACTTCACTAACATCCCCTTTTTTAATTCAACAACATCAGGAACAATAATCGCAGACGGATATACTTCTTTCATATTTCGATAGTAGCGTTCTGCATCTAGTCGAGTTAGAAAATCTCCAACCTTCACTTTGTACAAAGGCTGCTGAAAAGAGATATAAGGAAAGATTTCTGGATAACTTGTGTAAACGAATACTTTGGTATCATCGGCTTGTTTTCGATCATTCCCAACGTAAAGTTGTATTCTAAATCCGTTTACATATTTCAAGTTTTTGTTATGAAGAGCCATTGAATCTAGCATGGCATCTAAGCGACGGTTAACTACTAAATTTCGCTCGTCTGCTATGGTTGTGCTAACACCAGTCGTTGTTTGCACTTGTAACGAATTTCTTAACTGCTTAAAGTTAGGACGATATACTGCTAAATTCTCATCGTAAGCATTCGTTTCTTTCTTCTGATTAGCTGGATATTGAGAAGATGAAGAACTAGATCCTCCATTCGAAACAACAGTCGATGCACAAGATGCCGTCATGAGCAGTGTGGTAATGACCAAAAAGGTTTTAAGTATATAGTGCATAAGGCTGAATACATGGGTGGATATTAAATTCCATCAAAGATACAATTTTTACAAAAAAATTGAAATGAAGTTTTCTACTTGTAACTTTACCACGATTTAAAGCGAGCAATTAATAATACGACAAAACGGATGAACATACAACAAAATATATCTTTAAAGCCCTATAACACCTTCGGACTTGAGGTGAATGCGTCCTATTTTGTAGAAATTTCCACAGTTGATGAGCTAATCAGTATTTTAAAAAAGGCTGAATATCAAGACTTACCTCGTTTATTTCTTGGGGGTGGTAGTAACATTTTGCTTACCAAAGACTTTGAAGGCCTCGTAATTAAAATTAATCTGGAAGGTATTGAAACGGTAAAAGAAAATCCAGCATCCATTACCGTGAAAGTAGGTGCAGGTGTCGCTTGGCACGCATTCGTACTTTTTGCAATTGAACACAATTGGGCTGGAATTGAAAATATGTCCTTAATTCCGGGGACAGTAGGTGCTGCCCCAATGCAGAATATTGGAGCTTATGGAGTTGAAATCAAGGATGTATTTGATTCACTAGAAGCACTCAATCTGAAGACATTCGAGATTGAAACGTTTACGCTTGAAGATTGCAAATTTGGCTATCGTGAAAGCGTTTTCAAACATGAAAAAAAAGGACAGTACGTCATTCTATCGGTTGCCTTTACCCTTCAAAAAGAAGCAACATTCAAAACTTCATACGGTGATATTCAACGCACATTAGAAGAAATGGCAGTAACAGAATTGTCCATTAAAGCTGTTAGCGATGCCGTTATTGCCATCAGAAAAAGTAAACTTCCAGACCCTGCTGAAATAGGTAATTCAGGAAGTTTTTTCAAAAACCCTGAAATTCCACTTCGTCAATATACCGACTTAAAAGAACGTTTTGAAAATATTCCAAGTTATCCAATTAATGAGACAACCGTTAAAGTACCTGCTGGCTGGCTCATTGAACAAGCAGGTTGGAAAGGATATCGAGATGGAAACATCGGAGTACATGCACGACAAGCATTGGTACTTGTCAATTATGGCGGTGGTAATGGCAATGAAATCAAGAACTTAGCCTACCAAGTACAAGCGTCTGTGAAAGAAAAATTTGGTATTGAGCTAAGTCCAGAAGTGAATTTTATTTAAAAGTCCCCCTACCCCAAAGGGGAAGTTTTCAACAATAATAGCAGCCTGAACAGGGGAATTAGGACATCGAAATATGAATATCCCAAAACTAAAAAACTTAGAACACAACAATTTCTTTTTAATGGCAGGAAGTTGTGCGATTGAAAATCGTGACTTGGCATTTGAAATTGCTGAAAAAGTGAAGACCATTACGGACAATCTTGGCATTCCTTATATTTTCAAAGGTTCATATCGCAAAGCTAACCGTACAAAATTAGATTCGTTTACGGGTATTGGCGATATTGCTGCTTTAGAAATCCTCAAAGAAGTGGGTGAATATTATGACCTACCAACTGTAACAGATATTCATGAATCTGACGAAGCTGCAATGGCAGCAGCGTATGTCGATGTCCTTCAAATCCCTGCATTTCTATGTCGCCAAACTGATTTGTTGGCAGCCGCAGCTAAAACGGGTAAAGTGGTAAATATTAAAAAAGGACAATTTATGTCGGGTAATTCAATGGGTTTTGCTGTTGAAAAAATCCTACATGAAAATCCGAATGCGACGGTTTTCTTGACAGATCGTGGTAACTCTTTTGGATATGGTGATTTAGTGGTTGATTATCGTAATATCCCCGAAATGCAGGCTCATGGAGTTCCTGTGGTGATGGACTGTACGCACTCGTTACAGCAACCAAATCAAGGTACTGGTGTTACGGGCGGTAAACCTCAATTAATTGAAACGATTGCCAAAGCGGCTATTGCCGTAGGGGCAAATGGCTTATTTATTGAGACGCACCCGAACCCATCAATCGCAAAGTCGGATGGTGCAAATATGTTGCCTCTCGACCAATTAGAAGGCTTACTTGCGAAATTGGTAAAAATTAGACAAGCGATTATCTAATGACCTAATGAATGGGGGTTTGTACGTATTTGGCACAAAACCCCATTCGTACTACCAATGAATTCTCAACTGTAATTTCACTTCAGAACGATGTGGGTTCGCTATTTCGTCCAGACCAGAGCCAAAACTATTCTCTCCAAATAAATCAGTCCTAGCCCAGCGTAGCCACGCATCTACATTTTTCGAAACTTTATACTGGAGCATTAAGTAATGCCGAATTCCGTGTTGATAATACGCAGGAAATGAAAAGGCATATAAGACATCTTGCTCATAAAAATATTGCCGATTGTCGTAGTCATCCGTATTGAAAACAGCCACCCTTCCAGACAAGGAAAACTTCCCCAAATCTGCACTTACATCCTGAGCAAGAGCAAAGCCATTTGTTAAAGCTTGTCCCTCGAATTGGAATGTACTAAACGAAGCTCGTGTCTGAAAAGACCAAATTTTAGACAGTTTGTAATCAAGGTTTGCAAGCAAGACTCTTCTGATACGATTTCTCACCACGGTTATCTCTCGGGTTTTTAATTTACCCTTACTATCTGTGTACTCCTCTGGAATTTTCGTATTTTCTTCTTTATTTTCTTGCCTGACTTGAAAAAATGCTTGCATACGCTTGTTAGGCTGATAAAGAATTCTTGCCAATACATCAAAGCCCTTCGTTGTTTGTTTATCCACTAAATAGCGATACCACGGAAAATAGAAATAATCGGCATAACTAGACAACTGCCATTTTCGATTTAACCAATGCCTTAGTCCTATATAGTAACCTGTTTCGTTGATATTACGGGTATTTTCAGAGAAAGCATTCGAATAAAAACTATGAAAATTGGGATCATACTTTCGGAAAAGTAATGCTATATCTGTTCCTTTTTTGAAACTCGCTAACATCCCTGTTACAAGTCCTATACCTCCGCTTTGAGAACGTGCTATTTCTCCAAAAAAATTGATATTTTGATAATTGTAAGTATAATTCAGCCCTATCAAAGAACTTTTATCGCCAGAAAATTCATAAAAATTATAGGGTTTATCTGCTTTAGTAAGTTCTTTATTGAAGGATGTTTGTAAAAAAGTAAGACCTAATTGCAAAGCCCCATTGGTGCTTTGATAACTCACATTCGTTCCCATGTTCTGCTCAAAGAGTGCTTTGCGGTCTTCACTTTCTGAAGTTGTTCTATGCAATCCAGAAGTCTGTAAAGAGGTAGCATATAAGGGATTTCCTAAAGAATCTCGCACCATGTTGGCATCCCGATTGAGTCCAGAATAAAAACCTGTAACCTCAAATCTCCCCAACTGATACGTAGCTACTCCTCCTCTAAAGAAGTTCATTTCCATCGCAGAGGAATAGGGCTTAGCACCAAGATTACTCCGTCTTACGGTTAAGACCGTTTCTGAACCTTTACCGATATAAAAGCCAGCGGAAGTAACTAAACCCTGACCAAATTGGAGTTGGTAGTCTCCGACTACCATATTCTTTAAAGCCCCTTTATTCTTGAGTTGAAGATGGAAAGAAGTAAAGTCTGTAAGGCTCGATTCACCTTCATCTTTTTCCAATGTAAAGCCCACACTAAAATCTTTGGAGCTATACCATTTATAACGAGCATACAGTTTTTGAGAACTTCCCTGATAGCGGACTTTTGAGGTGGATGTAGGTGGGGTAAAGCCTTTTTTAGTTTCCAGTATTTGGGCATAACGCAACAACAAATACTGTTTATCGCTGTTCAGGGCATCGGTAATTGCTCCAAAACTGAGTCCGTCTGGCTTTACAATCACAAAAGGGACTAAGCGATAAATGGTTCGTAAGTCGAAGTCTGGAATAGCTTGTAATTCATAAATAGAGAGTAATTTTCCCGTTTGAGAACGGTAAGCAAAAAAATTATTAAGTTGCTTTTCTGAAAGAATATAAAGCGATGCCATTTCTTCTCGTGAAATACTATTTAAGTCAATCGGATTCAAATAGTTTTGATACAGCGATTCATACAAATCCTCATTAACACCTCCATCTGGTGAACCAACAAGTTCTTGTATAAAATCTTTGACATTCAGTTCTTTTCGGGGATAGTCTTGTCCGAAGGTGGACATACAAAAGCAGTAGCTTACGAATAGTAAAACTATTTTTTTCATATTGATTAATAAGTGTAAAATAACAAGCTAGTAGCCTTGCTCTAGTAGAAAATTTAATAGGGTATCACTGAGTAAGTAGTCGTCAGTTTAAAGTTCAAAGATTTCGATAAACCACTATTCTCTAATAGCTTATGCTATATCTTGAGACAAAAATTTCATAAACTATTTATCAACGAATACTTAGCTTGCATATCTTGAGGAGTGTAAAAAGTGTAGAGTTTAAAGCATTTTGCACCAAATAAAATTTCTATTTTTAGCTTTAATTTAAGCGACAGTCACTCATAAACTTTTGACTTTTCACACACCTCCTTTATTCAAGCTCTTTAACGACTATGATTACTGAAAACGACGACTTACCATTTCTAAAAAGTCGTTTGCTTCTTCAGCCGCCATAATCCAATTATATTTGGGCGCTAAAGACTTATTCATAATATTTTTTGCGTCCATGAAAGTAGCACAAGCATCTAATTCTTCTAATGCTTTGTTATATGCGTTGATGTCACCTTCAAACAGTTTTCCAATAAATAAGAATTTTTGATTTAACGTAACTGCATCTGCAATGCTTTTTACTGGACGATTGAAGGCTAATTCTGACTTACCACTCCCGATAATTTCTTTGCTTACTAAATCATTTACCGTTGGTAAATCATTATGAAATGAAGCATTTAAAGAACTAGGTACCGTTTCTTTTACATACTCAGGAATTCCTTCTTTTTCAATCTTCGCCTGAACATAAGAAACCGTAGGCAAAGGTGTATCGTCCTCCTTGTTAAAATCTATATCGGTATCAAAAAACGATTTGCTTTTTTTCAAAGCACTCTCGTCTTTCACAAAAAGGTTACTTTTTTGAAGAGCTACCGTTGTATTAAAAATCTCCAAATATTTGTCTGGATTTTCAAACTGAACGTTGTCTGCAATTTCATTTAGCCATAGTAATGCTTTGGAGGTATGAACTTTCGTTTCCGAACCCAACTTTTCGGCTAACTGTTTTGCTACACCATTATTGACCTTCGTATATTTGACCAAACTCAATAAACGTTCTTTAGTCAAGCTCGTATCAGAAGAGTCTCTTACAAAATCATCAAAATACTTACTTGGGTCTAAGAGCAAAATAAGCGTTTTTTTCACCGCATTGCTTAAAACAGGTTCAAAGTTTTCTCGTTTCACGGCTATGTGATGCGAAACGGTATTCATTAAGGTCTTTAATGCCGCAGTTACTTCCTCATTTTCGAAATCGAAAAAAGGACTTCTAAAATGAATGGCATCTTCAATCCAACGTTCGTACAAATCTCCTAATACAAAGGTATTTACTTGAGCAACATTGCTCAATTTGAGAATTTGTTGTCCATTGATAATGGTACTTCTGTTAAAAAAATCGTCGCAAACTTTACCAGCATACTGCATTGCATAGCTTTCTACCGCCGAAAAATCTAGTTTCATACTTGTTTGGGATTTTTACATTAATGGGTTAGATCATAGTTTGGTTTATTAATTACCTCGTATGGTTACTAGTCCCTCCTAATAAAATATGCTTTTTAGTCGGAGAAATAGTCTCCGAAACTGAAACCAAAATACTGCTTAAAGTTAATACTTTAGCAAGATAAATAGGCAACAAAAATACGATTTACTATGAAAATTAAGGAAAAAGACATCCATAACATGAGCAAAACGCAGATTAGAAACGATATCGTTAATTGAACTGATTAATAAATGATAATTATAACCCGTAATAAGACCTTAAAGCCAATCAAACTTTTCCATCAGCCTATCCTTCTGGCTTCTCGCAACAGGAATACTTTCGTTATTGAATAAAACGACTGCATTATCTGCCTTAACAAACTTTTTTATCAAATTAAGATTAACAATATACTGACGATGTACCCTTAAAAAATGATACTCTTCTAAAAGTTCTTGAATTTCACTAATCGTCTTTGTTAATGAAAGCGTTTGCCCATTGAGTAAGTATAGGTGTGTCAGATTATTATCAGATTCACAGTAGAGAATTTCTTTCAATTGAGTAAAAGACAAACCGTATTGGGAAAGTAACGCAATTTCAGAAAGATTATTTTTTCCTCTATTTTCTAATTGACTTTTCAAATGAAAAATTTGACTTCGCTTGGTTCTCCCGTTACCCGCCTTCTTTACGGCAATCAACAGTTCTTCTGCTAGAATAGGTTTCAACAAGTAATCAATCGCACTATATCGAAATGCTTTTACCGCAAATTCATCGTAAGCAGTTGTAAAAATCAATGCAAAAGAAATTTCGTCTAACTGATCTAACAACTGAAAGCCATTCATCTTCGGCATTTCTATGTCCAGAAAGACGAGTTCTGGCTTATGAGTAATAATACTCAGCAGCCCATCTTCACTTTTCAAACAAACGTCAACTATCTCAATATTAGGACAATACTTCGTAATTTCCAAAGAAAGGAGTCTCGCACAGTCTGGTTCATCATCAATTATAATTGCTTTCATGTTAGAAATGAGTATATAATTTCAATTAGGAAATATCAAAATAGTTCATTTTTTTATAAAAAAAATTAATTACCATTTGTTAATTAATCCATTTACTCAAGAATATTACCATTCACACTTAAAATTACGAAAAAAGTTTGTCCCCTTACTTTATAAAAACGATATTAGTAGAATAATATCAAAATTTCGTAAATCTACTGAAAACGAATTAAAATTCTACAAAATACATATTTACTAAATAAACACCCATTATAACCCATGAATAATCCAATGTCCCACCCATTAAAATCAACTAATTTCAGAAGTTCTCTATGTGTTTTTGAACCCTCTGAAGTGCTATTACTAGAAGGAGTAGGTAATTATACGGTTGCTCATTTAGTCAATGGAAGAAAAAACGTTTTTTCAAAAACATTGAAAGTATATGAAGAAGCTTTTGCATCGTCAGGGTTTATCAGAATACATCGAAACACGGTAATTAACCCGTCATTCATCATTGCTTTTAATAAGTTAGAGTCCTCATTCATTCTTAAAACACATGATGAAGTAACGATTTCAAGACGCAGACTAAGAGAACTCCGTCTGTATTTAAAAGAGCAAAAGTTCCCTGTAGTGGAACAGTGTAAATCAATTAAAAAAGAAAATAAACTTAACGGAATGGGATACTAAAATTTACTACAAGGAGTCGTTTGCATTCCCAAAAACATTTTTCCAATCAATCTCAAGGACATTAAAACGAAAGGTTTGACGCATTAGCGATTCAAACCTTTTTTATTTCACAGTCTTTTCCCTAAACTTGCAGAAAATTATAGGTAGCGTATCCGTATCGCAATACAGCAACGCTATACGTGAATCAAAAACAAATCATGGAACATCAAAAACCAATCATTGGTATTACTTTGGGAGATTACAACGGCATTGGGCCTGAAGTAATTCTAAAAGCTCTTTCAAGCAATCGTATTCTAAAAATATGTACCCCTGTTATCTACGGATCTCAGCGTATTTTAAGTTTTTATCGTAAATCATTAGAGTTGAAGGACTGGACTTTGCAAAATATCCCGTCTATTCAACAGTTAAACCCAAAAGTTACGAATGTAATTACCTGTTGGGATGATAAACAATCGGAAGTTGCCATCGGTAAAGTGACTCCCGAAGCAGGACAGGCAGCACTTGCATGTTTACAAAAAGCAACGGAAGACTTAAAAAATGGGTATATCCATGCCATTGTAACCGCACCAATTAACAAACACAATATTCAGTCGGAGGAATTCAAATTCCCAGGGCATACCGAGTTTTTTACGGAAGCCTTTGAAGCAAAAGACTCCTTGATGTTTTTAGTTTCAGAAGATATTAGAGTTGGGGTTGTCACGGGTCATATTCCTTTAGGACGTGTGCGTTCAAGCATTACGCCAGAACGAATCACTCAGAAACTGACCCTTATGCTAGAATCGTTGAAAAATGATTTCGGAATTCAAAAACCTAAAGTAGCTGTTTTAGGATTAAATCCTCATGCGGGCGAACAAGGACTTTTAGGGACTGAAGAAAGAGACGTCATTACTCCTACCTTAGACGAGTTTAAGAAAAAGGGACATTTGGTATTTGGCCCCTTCCCGTCGGATGGTTTTTTTGGAATGGCACAATTTAAACAATACGATGCCGTTTTAGCCATGTATCATGACCAAGGATTGATTCCGTTTAAATACATTGCATTTGAAACAGGTGTGAACTTCACAGCAGGTTTATCCGTCGTGCGTACGTCGCCAGACCATGGAACAGCGTATGACATTGCTGGTAAGAACCAAGCAAGTGAGACCTCTATGCTTCATGCGATTTTTACGGCCATTGATATTGTCAAAAATCGTCAAAGTATGGATAAGCCCACACAGGAAAAGTAACAATTTTCATTATTTTTGGGTAATTAGCCAAAGCTGACCAACGACTTAGAGCTAAAATTATATCCTCCCAATTAACATTCTATATTAAGAACAAATGAAAAACGAACAATCACGCCGTGATTTCTTAAAAACAGGTCTCGTTGCAGCAAGTTTTGCAACCATGTTTAGCACAGATTTATTAGCAAAACCTAAAAAGTCTGTTCGTCATATTGGTCTTCAGCTATGGTCAGTAAAAGACGATATGGCTGCTGACCCGAAAGGTACGTTGGCTAAATTAGCGAAAATGGGCTACAAAGAAGTAGAAGGTTTTGGCTATAAAGACGGAAAACTCTTTGGACTTACTGTTTCTGAATTTGCGGCTGAATTGGCAAAGAATGGCTTAAAAATGCCTTCGTTCCACCAAATGGTAACAAGTGCAGACTATACAAATGGTGCATTGTCTGATAGTTTCAAAAAAGCGATTGCTGACCTTAAATTAATGGGGGTTGAGTCGAGCTTTGTGCCATATATGATTGATGCTGACCGCTTAAAGGCTAAAGAAATGGCTAACATTTTCAATGTTGCGGCCAAATACTGCCAAACGCTTGGAATGAAATTTGGGTATCATAACCACGATTTTGAATTCAAAGAGTATAACGGCGAAATGTTGTATAAAACACTTTTAGACAACACCGATAAAAATCTTGTGAAGTTTGAAATGGACTTATATTGGGTAGTTGTTGCTGGTCAACAACCTGTTGAATGGTTCAAAAAATACCCAGGTCGTTTCCCGTATGTTCACGTGAAAGACCATGACCCAGTTAAAAAAGTAAGTGTTGAAGTAGGTGAAGGTGATATTAACTTCCAAGCTATTTTTAACCAAGAAAAATTGGGTGGCATTAAGCATTTTGTTATCGAATTAGAAGCCTATAAGCGTACACCACTAGAAGGTGTAGAAATTGGTTTAAATAACTTAAAGAAACTAAAATTCTAAGAATTTCGTTTCTCTAGTATGAAAAGCTATCTCTTGTTTCAAGGGGTAGCTTTTTTATTTATACAAAGCTAAATTAGGTATAAAAATAAGGGTAAGATTCCCCTATTCGAGCATCCTAGCGTACCTTTGTTTTTTATTTATCAGTACATAAAAACCAGATACAAATTTATGAACCGTTCCGTTTTAATAGCAGACGATATGCACCAAAGCATAATTCCGATGTTAGAAGAAGTAGGATTTACACCCGACTATCAACCCTTTATTCAAAGAGATGAATTGCTAAGGATTATTGGAAATTATCAGGGATTAATCATCAGAAGTAAAACAAAAATTGATATTGAAGTATTAGATAAAGCTACACAACTTGAATTTATCGGAAGAGCTGGAGCAGGACTAGATTTAATTGATGTTGATGCCGCTCGTGAACGAAACATTCAGGTATTTGCGGCCAATGAGGGCAATCGTGATGCCGTTGCTGAACATGTAATAGGGATGATTTTATGCCTATTCAATAAAATTAATACCGCAGATGCTGAAGTGCGTCAACGAGTATGGTTACGGGAGGCTAATCGAGGAATCGAATTAAAAGGAATGACCGTAGGCATCATTGGTTTTGGAAATATGGGTCAGGCACTGTCTGAACGATTGAAAGGCTTTGGCGTGAAAGTACTTGCCTACGACAAATATAAACAGGACTTTGGCAATGACTTGGTACAAGAAGTATCGCTCGAAGAACTGTTAGAAAAAGCAGACCTTCTTTCCTTTCATGTTCCCCTGACATCAGAAACCCGTATGTGGTTTGATGATGCCTTTTTGAATCAATGTAAAAAATCAGTCTTTCTGGTTAATTCTTCCCGTGGCGAAATTGCTTCGGTAGAAACTATCTTGAAAGGTTTACAATCGGGAAAAATTAGAGGAGCTTGTTTGGATGTATTAGAAAATGAAAAAATGGCAAAATTAACGTCCCAACAAGAAGTCATTTATGATGCCTTATTCCAACAAAAAAACGTTATTCTTACCCCGCACGTTGCAGGCTGGACAGTTGAAAGTTATAAAAAAATCAACGACGTATTGCTTGAAAAGATTAAAAATCAGTACGCATAATCGTTTAAAAGGCATTTTTTAGGTTATTTTAAGGTAAACACTTACCAATAATTTATAAATTTCGTTATCCATAAACAGTACAAGTAGTGCTGTTTATGGACAACCCCAATTAACCATTAATTACATCAAGACTATAACCCAACAAACAATGCGTAAGTTTATCATCTTTGCTCTTTTAAATTTCCTTTCAACAGCCTTATTTGCCCAATCCGATGTCAAATCCTTAGCCCATCAACTGAGTGAACATCAAGCCAACGATTCTCTAAAAGTAGTTGCATTCTATAATTGGATTAGCCATAACATTGAATATGATTATGCGACTTTCAAAACGATGTATCCGCTTCTTGACCTTGGACAAACCCAGTCTTGTAGCAACGTTTTAAAAACAAAAAAAGCCCTTTGTGGTGGGTATTCAACCCTTTTTTATCAGTTATGTAAACAAGTAGGTATTAAAGCCGAAGTCATTGAAGGACTAGGGAAAGTCCGTAATTCATCTGACCCAAATGACCATAGTTACCGATTTGAAAGCCACGCATGGAACGCTGTTAAGTTGAATAACAAATGGTATTTGCTAGACTTAACTTGGAGTGCTGGAGCTATTTTAAACGAGCAATTTGTCAGAAAGATTAATACCGAATTTTATATGACCTCACCAACGGTGTTTAGAGAAACCCATTGGCCGTCTGACCCACTTTGGCAACTGATTTATTTGCCTATCTCAAAAGAATCGTTCATCCAAAATAACACAAACCAAAATTCACCCTTGACCTACTTGTCGTTTCCAGATACCTTAAAAATTTACGAACGACTAGATTCTACCCAAAAAGTATTGAATAGCCAAAAAAGAATTCTTCGTTTTGACCCTAGTAATGACAACGCCAAAAATATTCTTGGGTTCTATTCAGCGAATGTTTCGTTGACTTATTTAGAAAAATATGCCCAATTATCTCGCAAAATAAAGAATAAGAAATCACCGCAAGAGCAACAACGAACCGCTTTGGATAATAAAGACCAACTTTATGCTCTATTA
Organism: Spirosomataceae bacterium; assembly: GCA_049241065.1. Lineage (GTDB taxonomy): Bacteria > Bacteroidota > Bacteroidia > Cytophagales > Spirosomataceae > JALRIJ01. The sequence continues at coordinate 1,935 of JBMLRK010000187.1, read as the reverse complement.
AAACAAGGGGAAGAGGAACTAAGAAAAGGCTTATGGTATTATGATAGTATATCGGATCAAGCAAAAATCAAGGGTATTCCCGAAAATAAAAAAGCAATCTTTCAAAATTTAGAAGCCATCGAAAAAGATAGGGAAATGTTAGGCAAATACTTCGTGATGATTCAACGCATGAGACAACCGTAATACAATGAAGAGTTGTGAATTAGGAATTGTAAATTAGGATTGTACCACTTAATAATTTCACTCAGAGTGTATTGAAGTAAGTATTTTTTAAACGAGCTTTTTGAAATAAAAAACAGCTATCGTATTTGATACGTTGTGCCTATATGCCTTTAAAAACTTACATTTATCTACCTTTATAAACTTGATACCTAGAACATTAACACCCAAAAAAGTTATGAAACAATATGATTTAATAATTGTAGGAGCTGGCCCGATTGGGTTAGCCTGTGGTTTGGAAGCTCAAAAAGCTGGTCTGAATTACTTAATTCTTGAAAAAGGATGTTTAGTGAACTCACTATACCACTACCCTGCTAACATGACTTTTTTTAGTACTTCTGAACGCTTAGAGTTAGATGACATTCCCTTTGTATCGAATAATGCTAAACCGACTCGCTCGGAAGCTTTAGAATATTATAGAAGAGTGGCTTTACACCGAAAACTAAACATTCAACTTTTTGAAGCGGTAGAAGGAGTTAGACCTATCGACGAACTATATGAGGTAAAAACAAGCAAAGGACAGTACCTCAGCAAACACCTCATTATTTCAACAGGCTTCTATGACATTCCTTTTTTGATGAATGTAGCAGGAGAAAGTTTATCCAAAGTGACGCATTATTATCAAGAACCTCATTTTTATGCGATGCAAAAAGTGTTGGTCGTGGGAGCTAATAATTCGGCGGTTGATGCAGCTTTGGAAACGTGGCGAAAAGGTGCTGAAGTGACCATGGTCATTAAAGGTGATGGTATTGGCTCACGAGTAAAATATTGGGCAAAACCAGATATTGAAAACCGAATTAAGGAGGGAGAAATTAAAGCATTTTTCAATTCAACGGTTTATGAAATTAGCGAGCAGGAAGTGACTATCTCAACCCCTGAAGGGCTAGTGAGCATTACGAATGATTATGTGATTGCCATGACAGGCTATCAGCCAAATTTGGACTTTCTGACCCGCATTGGCATCGAATTGAGTGCCGATGAAATTAGAAAGCCAACTTATAGCGAAGAAACACAAGAAACGAACCTTTCGAACGTTTATTTAGCAGGAGTTATTTGTGGCGGGATGAATACCCATTCTCTTTTCATAGAAAACTCACGCATTCATGCGACAAAAATCATAGCGAAGATTACGAATTCGAACTAATTTAGTGCAAAATAAGTGACCTTATTTGGGTTGCTTCGTTACAAAGGTGATTTTAGGGATAGAATCAGTTATTCATAAAATTCGCCTAAGTTTTAAAACATATTTTTATCCATTTAACACAGTTCAGCCATGTCAGTAAACGCAAAACATCTTGCAACATTTATTCTCGGAGCAGCCGCAGGAGTTGCTTTGAATAAGTATTTACAAAGTGAAGACGGTGAGAAACTAGCCGCCGATTTAAAAGAAAAGGCCAACAATCTCAAGACAGAAGCTGAAGATGCTATCGACAAAGCTCCTGAGTATTTTGAGAAATTGAAAACAGAAGGTGCTGCTGCATTGATAGACAAATTCCCAGGCATTGAGAAATTTCTTGGCGAATTGATGGGAATCAAACCAACTGAAAACCCCACTTCGGCAACGGAAGTAAAAGAATAACAAAAAGGCTGTCTTTTCGAGGACAGCCTTTTATGTTTATCTAAGAGTCTTAACTAACCTAGTTTTAGTTCAAAGGATTAAATCCCATCATTTTACGAATGTATTTACCTACAATGTCAAACTCTAAGTTTACGATA
>JBMLRK010000186.1:0-4258 GCA_049241065.1 Spirosomataceae bacterium | reverse complement strand
GATATAAGGCATCCAGAAGAATTACTTCTCTCCGTAAAACCAACTGGCAAAATCAGTATCCATCAACACCCTCCTTTTAACTTTTTGTTTGGAGCCAATGGAAAAATGATGATCCTAGAAAAAGGTAAACTTGAACCCGAACAACTAGTAGGAGCAAATTTTCTCGCTCCAGAACTTATTGTAAAAGATGAAAAAGGTATTTGGGCTGGAACGGAGGTAGGACTCTACCGAGTAATTGACAACGGGGTAAAACTTATTCCAGAAACACAAGATGCAGTGGTCTGGAGCATGGTAGAAGATGCTAAAAAACAGTTATGGACTTTACACTATTCAGATAAGTCCGCAATTAAAGTTTACACAAAGCAAGGGATCAAAGAGCTAACGAATTATCAGCATAGTTTAGCCAAACAGCTAAATATCCCCTCATTTAGCAATACTTGGTATTTTAATCCCACTAAAGACCAATATGATAAGCTTTGGCTTCCTCACGCATCAGGCTTAATTCGCTATGATGGTAAAAACTACCAAGTTATTTATAAAGGCAACATGGCATTCTATCTTACAGAAGATCCAAAACGAAATCTTATACTTGCAGGCTGTTACAATGGGGTCAATATTATTGAAAATAAGCCTCCTTACAAGATAACAGAGTTACGACAAAAGGATGGACTAAGTACGCTAGCAAATACAACGCTTTGTGTTTTTGTTGATTCCAAAGGAATATATTGGTTTGGATGCGGAAGTGGACTTACACGTTATGATTATGACAAAAAGACCGCCTATCGCTATCATATCAATACCACAAAAGCTCCTTTTTCAGTTATTTATCAAATCTATCAGGATGACTTTGGGACAATCTGGTTGGCAACAGAACACGGATTATTTTATTATCAAGAACAAAGTGATTCATTCAAGATAGTAGCCCCAACAGCCATGAAAGGAAGACTCTTTGTCGTCGGACGATTAGACCGCAATCATCTTCTCTGTGGTAATATGCAAGAGGTTTATATTTTTGACCTCAAACAATGGCATCGTACCCAAAAAGTATTCGTAAAAACCTACAATCATCATAATGGCTTTCTGGGCTACGAAGCAGGTCAAACAGGAGTTTATACTCGTTCCGACAGTACGGTTTGGCTCACTAGCTCTAGTGTGTTAACCATTTTTGACCCTAAAAAACTAGATTTTACTGCCAGTAAAGAATACCCTTTCATTACGCACGTGAACAACAAATCTATCAAGTTTACAAGCGATGCTAAAAACCAACTTATCGAATTGCCTCACGGACAAAGCGATGACATTCGTATTGACTTTTGCTCTTTAGGTTTCGAAAAATCAAGCAATCCACGTTACAGTTATCAGCTTAATAATGGCCAATGGTCTAACTGGCAAAAAGAAGATTTTGTAATTCTCAATAATTTACCTGCCAATACTTATACCTTTAAAGTACGTCTGGAAACAGCAGAAGGAATTGCTTCTCCAGAATCCCAAGTTCAATTCAAAACTGCGATGTACTTCTGGCAATCGCCTCATTTTGCTTGGTACTTGCTCGCTGTTGCAAGCATCCTACTGAGCATTATTATCTACCGTTGGTTACACTACCGCCGACTAGCAAGGCATTTGAGCGAACAGCAGACTGAACTCCAGTTTTTAAAAGTTGCTGCCCTTCAATCGCAGATGAATCCCCACTTTATTTTTAACGTGTTAGGCGTTTTACAAGGAAATATTCTTACAGGAAACCCAGAGGAGGCAAACAGCATGGTAGAAAAGCTCTCTATCCTGATTCGTAACTTTTTGGAAGCGACCCTCATCAACCCCGAAAATGAGCGTAAGTCAATTTATTCAACCGAAATCACCTTAGAAGAGGAAATTAAGCTATTAGAACTTTTTGTCAATTTTGAACAAATAAAGGCAAAAAATGTCTTTACATACCACTTTCACATAGCCCAAGACCTTAATACAAGTGACATCATGGTTTTACCTATGATTGTTCAACCATACGTTGAAAATGCAATCAAACATGGCTTGCTGAATCTCCCTCCAAATCAATCAGGAACCTTAACGATTTCAATCGAAAAAGTTGAACATCAACTAATTATTAAAATCGAAGATACGGGTGTTGGTAGAAAAAGAGCCGCTGAGATAAAGCAATCGAGTGTCAATAAGCACAAATCAAGAGGAATGGCACTTGTTAAGAAACGAGTAGAAATTCTGAATGAACAAGGCTACGCCATTCAGATAGACACAGAAGACATCCAACCACAGGGAACACGGGTCACAATCATTTTTGAAGACGAAGAATAATACATCCTTAATAAAATATCCCTTATCAAAATCTCTTAATCACTATGGTACAAATCATCGAAACCGAAAACCCCGCACAAATAGAAGTTCAACTCATAGAGCGTATTGAGGCCGTCATTGTAGAAGACATTGTACAGGAAGCCGATGCCCTAAAACTACTCGTGGAACAACATTTCCCTAAAATTTCCATTGTAGGCATTGCTCACTCACCCGAAGTAGCCATCAACCTCATTCTCGAAAAACGCCCTGTCCTCCTCTTCCTAGACATCCGACTCGGAGGTTCGCTCGAAAGTTTTGATGTCATTAATGCCCTCTATGAACGAGGATTCAAACAATTTGCCCCCATATTCATAACGGGATATGGTTCAGAACAATATGCAGTACAAGCACTAAAATATGCAGCCGCAGCCTATTTGAATAAACCAATTATCTTGAAAGAATTGGTTGAATCGGTGGAAGCAGCCCAGATAAAATTACTATCCAACACCTTTAACTTTGAACTAAACGAAGCACAAATCCGACAGATTTTAGAACAGCTACGCAAACAAATTGCCCCCAAAACCATCTTTGTAGATGCACTAAATGGCGAAACAAAATCGGTTGAAATGAGCAACGTCGTTTTTTTAGCTGCCCACCATGGCATGTGCGACTTTGTACTAAAGGATAACTCCATTATTCGAACAGTAAAAGGTCTGAAAGACTATGCCGATAGCTTTGAAGTAGATTACGACTTTTTTCGCATCCATGATAAAATCCTATGCAACCTCAGCTATGTGGACACCTATCACCACAAAAAACTCACTGTAAAACTTAAAGTAAAAGAGGAAATGCTCGAAAAGGCGGCTAAATTAAAGTATCTCCCCCTAGTAGCCTCAAAAAGAAGAGGTTCGGACTTTCTTAACTACTTAAAAAAATCCAACCCAGCTAAATTATCTTGGAATGACCGCTGGTTTTAGTAGATAATACTCAATAAGTGGGACAAAAGATTACTCAATAATCCTCAAATTGTCCCACTTATTTGAAATAACTCCCATTTATTACCTTTTATTATTCAGCAATCTATTACCTGCCTATATTTGGAACAGAAATTCTAAATCCCTAAATACATGACCCCACCTTTACCGCCCTTTTACCTTTTAATCGACGCTAAACGTAAAATTAAAATCCCTGTAACAGATATTTTTTTACTTCACGGAGAGGAAAATTACACCAATTTTTTCTGCAAAAACCGTAAGCAACATCTCATGCCAAGAACACTCAAGTTTTTTGAGAAAGACCTCCTCAGTCAAGGTTTTTGTCGAGTACATCGCTCCTCCCTTATCAACTTGGCACATATCAAAGAAATTGATTTAGCCAATGACACCGTAACCCTCAGCAACAATACCTCCGTTAAAATCTCTCGAAGAAAGCGTAAGGCTTTTTTGGAAAGGTTGGGGGATGAATCGTCATCAAATTAATACAACTGAATAGCCTGTTCAACAATTTTTAATCATAAACCGTCCATCCAAGATGAAACAAAAATTACTATTTCTATTACTAGGATTACTTTTGACAAGTACTAGTTTATTAGCCCAAAATTACACTGTTATAGACAGTACACAAAGCGTCATTTTTACACCCGATGGTATTAAAGGAACCCGCCCCAATTCTGTCGGTACAAGTAACACTGCTTTGGGTAAAAATGCCTTAATTCGCAATACTACTGGTACTAAGAATATTGCCATTGGAGATTCTGCGTTGAGTGCGAATATTATTGGAAATAAAAATATAGCATTGGGTTATCGAGCACTGATGAAGAGCAATAGTACATTCCCTAACATGGCAATTGGACAAGAAGCACTAAGAGAAAATATTTCTACAAGTAATAATATGGCAATTGGACAAGAAGCACTAACTAATCATACTAGTGGTTGTTGTAATATTTCAATTGGAGATTTTAGTTTGAACTACGCAC
>JBMLRK010000185.1:0-1132 GCA_049241065.1 Spirosomataceae bacterium | reverse complement strand
AAAACTGTAACGATTGTTGAGGGAGCCAAACCCAAAACAAAAGAAAAAACAACGTATGATTATGTTTTTGGGAATCCGCCTTTTATAGGCACGGCTTATCAAAATAACGAGCAAAAAGAAGACATGACAAAGGTTTTCAATGGAGTAAAATCATTTGGAATGCTTGACTATGTAAGTGCGTGGTATTTGAAGGCTGCCAGTCTTATTCAGAATTCAAAAACACAAGTTGCTTTTGTGTCAACGAACTCCATTTCGCAGGGCGAACAACCAGCCCTGCTTTGGAATGAGCTTTTTAGGCTTAATATAAAAATCAAATTTGGTCACCGTACATTCAGATGGAATAATGAAGCAAAAGGCAAAGCAGCTGTACATGTAGTAATAATTGGTTTTAGCATAGAAGATAGCCATAATAAGAAACTCTTCGACTACAACGACATTAATGGCGAACCTCTTTCTAGGAGAGTAAAGAACATAAATCCTTACTTGGTTGCTGGTGACGACTTAACTCTTGCGTCCGTCAATAAGCCTATTTCTAATGCTCCCCTTATGCAATCAGGAAGTGCGTTGCGAGACGGAGGCTTTTTGATTATTTCTGATGTAGAGAAAGATGCGTTTGTTAAAAAGCACCCAGAAGCAAAGAAGCTAATAAAGAAATTTTATAGTGGCGATGAATTTATCAATGGTTTCAATCGATGGTGCTTAAGGCTAAAAGATACAGAGCCTGCTGAATTGAGAAAATATCCCGAAATTCTGTTGCGTTTAGAGGAAGTCAAAAAGTTTAGGGAAGCAAGCACCCGAGCTAATACAAAAAGAATGGCGGCTTTTCCTTATCTATTTGCCGAGGAAAGGCAGCCCAATTCTGACTTTCTGTTAATTCCAAAAGTAAGTTCTGAGAACAGAATCTATATACCGATTGGCTACATGACTCAGGATGATATTATCACAGACAAAAACTTCTTCGTTCCAAAAGCATCGTCTTACCATTTTGGCATTCTTACTTCGTTAATGCACATGACTTGGATGCGTTATACATGCGGTCGTCTTGAAAGTAGATATAGCTATTCAAATACAATTGTCTACAACAACTTCCCTTGGCCTCAAGATTTACCAAAACAAAAAATTCAAGGAGTAG
>JBMLRK010000184.1:0-5599 GCA_049241065.1 Spirosomataceae bacterium | reverse complement strand
CTGTTGAAATGCTTTTATTTTTAGATATATATTTAATGGTGTTTATATGCTCGTTCGCCGTCAGCAAAAAAAACGTTACTTAAAAATTAATTTTTATGAATTTTCCAAAAATAGCAGAGTATAATCCAGCGTATCAAAAATATATTGACCTTGTTGAAAGTGAAAACTTTTTCGATCAATTTGATGCTATCACTAACGAAACGATAAGACTATTTAGAGCTATCAGTACAGACAAACTGAACTATAAATATGCTGAAAATAAATGGACAATAAAAGATGTTTTAATGCACATAATTGACACAGAAAGGGGATTCTCATATAGAGCAATTGTCTGCATAAGACAAGACGACAAAACACCTTTGTATGGGATGGACGAAGATTTTTATGCAAATAATGTTAATGTTACAAACAGAAATATAGAAAGTATGCTTGAAGAATTTGAAGCAGTTAGAAAAGCATTTAGAATTTTATTTGAAAATTGTACAGATGAACAATCTGAATTTTTAGGAAACGGAATTGGTCATAAGATTTCAGCAAGAGCATTAGGTTTTATTTCTATTGGACATACAAAACATCATCTAAATATGATACGAGAAAGATTTTTAACAGACAAGTAACAACGTAAATGTCCGAACAGCCAACATGGGTTTATGCGTTGTCTATGGGGTAACAGATGCCCCTTTGTGCATCTGTATAAATACCTTTATTTTTAGAAGTATATTAATTGATGGTGGTTATACACTCGTTAGTTCTTAGATAAGAAGAATTCTAAAAAATAAAAACCAATAAGAAAATGAATAGACTTTTGACAATTATTTTTCTTGCAAGTATTTGGACGAATAGCCTTGGACAGGCTACCCCCAAAAAAATAAAAATTATCTTTTTGGGGACATTTCACTTCAATCAAAGTATTGACAGTACTAGTAGATTACACTCAGATTTATTTTCAGCCAAAAGGCAAAAAGAGATTACTGATATAGTTGATAAGTTAGTAATGCAAAAGCCAGACAAAATATTCTTAGAGTTTACTCAGAAAGACCAACAGTATTATGATAGCATTTATAATGACTATATACATGGAAAAGAACCTGAAAGGCTAAAAACAAAAGCCAACGAAATTTTTCAATTGGGAATGAAAACTGCCAAAAGAGTAGGTCTTAAAAACGTAGTTGGAATAAATTATCAACCGCAGGAATTATCAGAAAAAAATTATAAACCTCTAAACGCTGTAGATAAAGCATTACAAGATTTGTATATGGCTATTGGCAATTTTGAAGACTCAACAAGAAGCAACGCCAAATTTTATGACTTGCCATATCCCTTTAGACAACCCAAACAAGATTCACTTTTGCAGAAGGTTACCCTTACAGATTTCATTTTACAATTAAATTCTAACAAAAGGCAGCAATATGAGGAGTATTCTAATTGGAACTTTTTATATAGCGTAGGGGCTGATAATATGAATGCGACTGACTATGTAGGAACATTTTGGTATGGAACAAATGTCAGGAATTACAATAACGTACTTCGTCAGGTTGACATTGAAAAAGATAAATGTTATTTAGTTATTTATGGGTCATCTCATATTTCATTCCTAAAATATTTATTTGAAATGAATCCTTATTTTGAGGTTTTAGATTTGAATAAAATACTCAGATAGGATGCCCATTGAACGAGAATATCCAGTGAATCTTCATGGACTCTATAAAAACTATATGGCAAAAGCATTTTATCGGTCTTTTAAAATGGCGAATGAAATCGTAAATGAATTAGAACAGTTCCTGATTTCTACCCCAAAAAATAAGGTGAATTGGTAAAATAAAAATCCCGTCACCTCACTAAGAGAAGACGGGATTTTTTATGTTGAGTACCTCCTGATAACGGATACACAATTAACCGATAACATTTTCAACCAAGAACCGATAACTCGTTTTAGAGTCAAATTTTTCTCCCACTTTCAGTACGGTACTCGGAAAATGGGGGTGATTGGGTGAGTCTGGAAAATGTTCTGTTTCTAAGCACAAGGCAATACGTCTTTTGTAATTAACGCCTAGTTTTCCCGTTAGTCTGCCGTCTAGGTTATTGCCTGTGTAAAACTGCATCCCCGGTTCGGTTGTTCTGACTTCAATCACTCTTCCCGAAGTTGGCTCTGAAACTCGGGCTACCAAATCAGTGCCATTGGTTAAATGCTTGTCAAATACATAACAATGGTCAAAACCTCCTGCTCTTGCTAGTTGTTCATGAGGAGCGTCAATGACCTTACCAATGATTTGAGGGTTTCGTAAATCAAAAGGAGTTTCAGCTACGTCCAATAGTTCTCCCGTTGGAATGACCGTCTCGTCGATGGGAACAACTTGCTGTGCCATCAGTTGAACCTCATGTCCCAAAATATCATTCTTGCAATTGCCTGTCAAGTTAAAGTAACTATGCTGGGTAAGGTTAACAATCGTGGTTTTATCGGTTGTAGCTTCATAGCGAACACTAAACTCGTTATTTTCGTGAAGCGTATAGGTTATTTGTACTTGCAAATTACCAGGGTATCCTTCTTCTCCGTCTTTTGCTAAGTAACTCAAGACAAGGGCTGCTTCTGTGTCATTAGCGGAGGCACTCACAACGGACCAAACTACTTTGTCAAAACCTTTTAGTCCCCCGTGTAAGTGATTCCCTTTGTTTTGTGCTACCAGTGTATAGTCGTGCCCTTCTAAACTAAATTTTCCTTTGGCAATACGATTGGCAAAGCGACCTGCTACTGCTCCGAAAAAAGGACTGTCTTTTTCATATTCTTCGAGGGTATCAAAGCCCAAGACAATATCTTCAATGAGTCCGTTTTTGTCTGGACAAAGAATCTTGGTGATGATACAACCGTAATTCATTATTTGAAATACCAATCCACGGTTGTTTTTTAGCGTAAACAGCGTTACGGTTTCTCCCGAACGGCTAGTCCCAAATAATTCTGATGAAATGTGCATCTTTATAATGTTGGATTTTAAATGTTGGATTTTGAATTGTGTTAGCTGACTAGATTTTGAGTGTTGTGTTTTTGAATTATTGGTTAGCTGATTAAATGCTGAATTTTGAACAGCCTGTTGGTAACATCCAAAATTCAAAATCCAGCATTCAAAATTATTTCCCATTGTTGGTAACATCCAAAATTCAAAATCCAACATCCAAAATCACGATTCCTGTTTTACCAGAAAAGGACGTACACCAACACAAAGAAGCCGATAATGGCAATTGCTCCTGCTTGGAAAGATTTAGTGACTTTAAACCATTCTCTTTTTACTTCAAAAGCATTCGGATGATCTTCCCCTTTTAAGAATAGGTAACTCATGCCTATTTGCACAAGCACACATACCCAGAAAGTCGTTGCCATTCTGTTTAAGAAAGGCATATCTGGGAAATAAATTTCTAAGAAAGCCGAAAGAGCCACACTCAAGATAGCAGCCACAAATGCTCCTTGTGAACTGTTCTTCTTCCAGAAGAAGCCCAATAAGAAAATAGACAAAATCCCAGGCGAAACATAACCCGTATATTTTTGGATATACTCGTAAGCTTGTCCAAGATTTTTTAACTGAGGGCTAATCAATAATGCAATGATAAAAGCAAAAACAATGGCAATACGACCTGTCCAAATAGTCTTTTTGTCGGACATCGTAGGATTGATGAATTTTTTATGAATATCCAATACATAAATGGTAGAAATACTGTTGGCTTTTCCTGCCAAACTCGCCACAATCGCTGCTGTTAACGCTGCAAAAGCCAATCCTTTTAAGCCAACAGGCAATAAGTTCAGTAGGATAGGATAGGCGTTATCGGGTTTCACGATTCCGTTTTGGGTAATACCATTCACAATGGCTGGTTCTGCATTTTCTTGAAAAATCACATACGCCGCTAAGCCAGGCAAAACCACAATAATTGGCATGAGCATTTTAAGAACTCCAGCAAATAAAAGCCCACTTCTAGCCGTTTTTATATCAGCTCCCAATGCTCGTTGGGTAATGTATTGGTTACAACCAAAGTAGTTAAGGTTATTAATCCATTGCCCACCAATCAAGAACATCGCAATGCCAGGTAATTGCTTGTAGGCATCAATAAAACCTCCTTTTCCATCATGTACTTGATATTGATTCGGCGTAAAAATCATGTGTAAGTGGCTGTCGGCTTTGGCTTTTATTAAAGACAGCCCTTCCAGCATACCGCCACCTGTACCCACTTTATTTGATAGCAATTCAAGAGCCAAATAAGTAGTTGCCAATCCTCCAAAAATTAAACAAACTACCTGAATAACGTCGGTATAACCAATCACTTTCATACCTCCTAAGGTAATGATAATCGCAAAAACAGTCAGGAAGCAAGCACAAGCCATAAAACTAATGCCTGTCATTTTTTCAAGACTTAGTCCGCCCAAATAGATAATCGAAGTAAGATTAACGAAGACATAGAGGAACAGCCAAAAGATAGCCATCATTGTCGCCAATTTATCGTTATACCGCTTCGAAAGAAATTGGGGCATGGTATAAATCTTATTATTTAGGTACATCGGCAGAAAATAAGTAGCCACGATGAGTAATATCACCCCTCCAAAAATTTCATAGACCGAAATGGCAATCCCCAATTGAAAGGCTTGTCCGCTCATACCAATAAACTGTTCTGCGGAGATATTCGAAGCGATAATTGACGAGCCAATAGCCCACCATGTTAAAGAGCCTTCTGCCAAAAAGAAGTCCTGACTATTGTCTGACTTATTGCCTTTGTTTTTATAAACCCAATAGCCATACGTGGCAACTACTACGAAATAGATAAAAAATATCACGTAGTCTAACCTTTCTAATCCAAGTGTCATAATGAATAAATTTATAATTTGAGATTTAATAATGTGGTTGAGTGAAAACTTATGAACGACTATCAAAATATAGTAACTGTCCTACTTTCACACATCCTCTTTGGATAATTCGATGAATTTGTTTTTCAAAACTAAGGGCGAAAAAACTCCTATCCGTCATAGCTTGTAGGGTAAGATTGATAAAAAATGGCATTAACGTTGATTTTTGTCACTTTATTTTGAGAAATAGTGGTATAAACCTGTTTAAGAGAAGGATTTGAGAGCTGTTTATTTTTTGATATGCGAGTAGAAAGGTCTATGTTTGTCGAGAACCTATAAAACAAGAGGACAATGGCATTTAATTTTTCGGGTATCGTAATTAATAAAAATTATGAAGGTCAAGTAGAAGAACTAGGAGAGGTATTAGGCTTTCAGCTTAATTATGACTGCCCAATATCGTATGAGGAGGCATCCAAAAACTGGAAAGAAGACGGAATGTGTGATATATTTTTTTCAAAGAGTGGAACGCTCATGTTTCTCCCGATGGAATTGTGTATTAAGGACTATTTTATAGAGCAACAACAAGTCTTAACGTTTGCCTATTCAGACAACTCAATGGCGTTTAACCTTTCTTATTATGAAGGAACAGTCTGCAAAAGAAAAATCTTAGAAGTATCAGAACACCGCATTACAGATAGCGGCGATTTACTAAGCGAAGAAACCGCTGATACGGACGTTTCCGAATTAATCTTTGATCAGATAGGAAAGGTACTCGGG
>JBMLRK010000183.1:0-11928 GCA_049241065.1 Spirosomataceae bacterium | reverse complement strand
AAGTTTAAAACAACGAATACCGATGTTCCAAAATCAGACGAACCTGTAGCAGAAATTCCAGCTGAAATTCCTGCGGTGGAAGAGGCGAAACCCAAGCCAGCTTTCCGTCCGAAGTTCAAGAAGCCTTCTACGGATACAAATCCAGAAGTGATTGAAGAACCGAAATCAGATGAGCCTGTAGCAGAAACTCCAGTAGAAATTCCTGCGGTTGAGGAAGCGAAACCGAAGCCAGTTTTTCGTCCGAAATTCAAAAATCCTTCTACGGATGCAAACTCAGAAGTGATTGAAGAGCCGAAGCTAGACGAGCCTGTAGCAGACACTCCAGTGGAAATCCTTGCGGTGGAGGAAGCAAAACCGAAGCCAGCTTTCCGTCCGAAGTTCAAGAAGCCTTCTACGGATACAAACCCAGAAGTGATTGAAGAATCGAAATCAGATGAGCCTGTAGCAGAAACTCCATTGGAAATTCCTGCGGTGGAGGAAGTGAAACCCAAGCCAGCTTTTCGTCCGAAATTTAAACGACCAACATCAAATCCAGATACTGAAAATTGATACAACTAGTTTTTATAGCCTTTGCCCTACTAAGTGTAGTGTCGGCATTGGTCGTACTATTGACCAATAATGTCCTTTATGCGGCATTCAGTTTATTAGTGACGTTCCTCGGAATGGCTGCTTTGTATGTCATTGTAGGAGCAGACTTTTTGGGTGTTGCTCAAATATTGGTTTACATCGGTGGTATTTTAGTTCTCCTTATTTTTGGGGTCATGCTCACCAACCAAAAAGGAACAAAGTCGCAAGGAAGAAACGATATTTTGACCGAAAATACGAATCGAGTAATTGGTCTATTAGTGGCAGCGGGAATGTTTGGACTACTTTTATATGTATTTTCGAAAGGGCATTTTGCGGAGGTTCAAGCATCGCTTTATACCGATATGCCTTTAAAAGCCACTACCCAAACCATTGGTTTACAATTAATGACAGACTTTGTTCTTCCATTTGAACTTTCGGGTGTCTTACTAATGGCGGCTTTGTTAGGAGCTGCTTATTTGAGTACGAAACAGAAATAACGCTAATAAAATGACTACTTATATATCTTACTATCTCATAACCAGTGCCTTACTTTTTAGTATTGGGCTGGGTATTGTTGTAACCAAGCGAAACATCATTATGGTGTTGATGGGTATTGAGTTGATGCTCAATGCGGTGAATCTGAATTTAGTAGCATTTAGTAAAAATGACCCAAGTTTACAGGGGCAGCTATTTGCTATTTTTGTAATTGTGGTGGCTGCTTCGGAGGTTGTAGTTGCGTTGTCGATTGTGTTGAAAGCCTACGAGCATTTCAAAACCGTTAATTTGGACGAAATTAGTGAGTTGAAAAAGTAAAATCTTCATCAATTTTATAAATACCTGCAATATGAGTAAAACGAAAGTAGTTTCTGAGTCATTGACCATTATGACAGAGATGATTTTTCCGAATGATACCAATACCTTAGGAAATCTAATGGGAGGAAATCTGATGCGTATGATGGATGTGGTAGGTGCAATTGCCGCTCAAAAACATTGTAATCGTATTGTGGTAACGGCTTCTGTGGACAATGTTTCTTTCAAACAATCTGTTCCATTGGGGAGTGTTGTTACCTTACAAGCGAAAGTAACAAGAGCTTTTAATTCGTCGATGGAAGTTGTCATTGATGTATGGGCAGAAAATATCCCTGCACAACAGCGTGTGTCAACGAATAAGGCATTTTTTACCTTTGTTGCGGTAGATCAATCGGGTCGTCCTATCGACGTGCCTCAGGCAATCCCAGAAACAGATGAAGAGAAAGAATATTTTGAAGGAGCTTTGCGTCGTCGTCAACTACGTTTAGTATTGGCAGGACGTTTGCCTGCACACGAAGCCTCTGAACTAAAAGCCCTATTCGACATTCAATAGGCTACTTTTTCCAGCGTAAAGTATTTAACAAGTGAATTACGTCTTTTTTTAGATAGTCAATCACAGGAGCAAGCGAGTCACTTTTAATAGCCGTGTTAAAATACAACGCACCTCTCAAATAGTGTTTGGTTGAATCCGTTGTGTAGAATTGCAAATACGTTGGCACTTCGCCTTCTAACTCCATTACTTTCGCTACGTTACCATTCTGCGTTTTTAATAGAAAATCTTGGATGGCGTATGCCTTAATATTATGTTTGGCAGCCAATTTATGAGCATCATCAATCAAGTGAGTAAGTTTTACTTTATCGCCATTTAAGGGTTTATAAGTCAACTGAATCATGGCATTGAAGGCAGGATAAACGATATAAATCCAATGAGGCTCCGCCCAACTCACAGAGTCTTTTTTGATGACAGCATACGTTGAATAATCGAAAGAATAGGGATGATTTTCCGTTAAGGGTTGATACGCTTCTTTAGGCAAATCAATACGGTTATACCCTTTTGGTTTTGGTACAAAAGAATCGTTATCGTTCTTACCACGACAAGCATTTAGTACAAGACTCGCAAAAAGAGCGAAAATCAACAGCGATTTATTCAATTTATTATCGGGAATAGTGTTAAAAAATATGAGGAGTGTAAGGCTTAATGATGAATGCGTAATATTGGTTTAGCGTTAACATCAAAAATCTAGCTAATTACTAAGTATTCCACTTAGCGGGTGAATTCATTCACCCGTGTCAAGTAAACAGCTTCATTGATTATCCAAATGACTTAATCCAAAATTAACCATTACTCATTCATCATTACGCATTAATGAACCTGCACAAATATACAAAAGAGCGTTATCACAAACCACAATTGATGGCTGGATAACGCTCTTTTTTGCAATTTAGTATGTTCTTAATCTTTTAAAAGCCCACCTAAAGCACCCAACACCGAGCCACCTTCTTTATTAGCATTTGCTGAACCGCCATAAGGAGCAAGCGTACGAATCAATTTTGATAAAGGCATCGACTGAATCCAGACACGTCCTGTTCCACGTACGGTTGCAAGGAAAATTCCTTCGCCACCAAATACCATTGATTTAAGACTTCCTGCACGTTGAATGTCATAGTTTAAGGTAGGTTCAAAAGCCACAATACAACCTGTATCAATACGCAAGGTCTCGTTGTTTAAGTATTTCTCTACAATTGTACCACCTGCGTGTACAAAGGCAAGTCCATCGCCTTGAAGTTTTTCTAAAATAAAGCCTTCTCCACCAAACAGTCCAGTACCAATTTTTTGGTTGAACGTAATGGATATTTTCGTACCCAAGGCTGCACAAAGAAAACTATCTTTTTGAGCGATAAGGGTATTGCCAGGCAAGGTCGATAAATTAATCGGAATAATAGTACCAGGGTGCGGAGCGGCAAATGCTACTTTACGTTTCACATACCCACGATTGGTAAAGTGGGTCATAAAAATAGATTCCCCTGTTAGCATTCTACTACCAGCCTGAAATAGTTTTCCTAAAACTGAATTGTCGGCATTAGAGCCATCACCCATTTTAGTTTCAAACTGAATACCATCTTCCATATACACCATCGAGCCAGCTTCGGCAATCACGGTTTCGTTGGGGTCTAATTCAATTTCAACGATTTGAATATCTTCTCCTAAAATTTTGTAGTCTATTTCGTGCGAATTCATCTGCTTTGAGTTAATGTTTATGTCACAAATTAAAAGGTTGTTTCGTTCATCACATCTTAAAAAATGATAACTGGTTCTTTTGTCTAATGATTGGTATTTTTTAGGGATTCTTTGCGTTTATGGTACGCATCAATCGTATTTTGAACGGTCAAACTAAAGTGTTGTTTCAATTCTTCAATGTTCTCTTTCGTCATTCCTTCGGTGAAAATAGGCTGATGCACGACGATTTCTATGGGTTGTGGATGTAACAGTAGCTCGTCATCAAACAATACTTTATAGTTATTCAAAAAACTAATGGGAACAAGTGGTACTTGTTCCTGAATTGCCATTAGAAATGCTCCATCTTTCAGGCTTGTGTGCAGTTGTGGGATGTTTTTTGAAAGAATACCTCCTTCTGGGAAAATTACGACACTACGGCCACTTTGTAGTGCCTTAATGGAACGGGTAAGGGATTTTGTTCTACTATTTTTATCCTTTCTATCGACTTGAATATGCAGTTTACGAAACATATAGCCAAAGAGTGGTATTTTTTTGAGATCGCTTTTTCCAACAAAGGCAAAGTAGTTTTTTACCACTAAACCCATCACGGCTATATCTAAGTACGAAAAATGATTGCCACAAAAGACGTATGCTTGTTTGGGGTCAGGTTCAAATTCATAGCGTATTCTTACAGGAATACCAATTATTGGAAAATATAGTTTACCCCAGAACCGATTCAGATAATGAGCTGCTGGTTTCCATGATTCTTTTTGGAGGAAAACCCAGAACAGGGGAAATAGGAGTAAAAAAAGGAAAATAAACCAGAAGGCTGCCCAAAGGGTATATACTTGTTTGATGAATTTCATAAGATGGATAAATGGCTAAGGCTACAAAAATAGAATTTCTAGGCGAAACGTCAAGTATTCTTTTCAGAATACATGAAAAAGCCACTGAATTTTTGATTCAGTGGCTTTTAGAAAGAAAGGGGATGAAATACTTAAATTCCCATCATTTCTTTGAATGTAACCGAGTTACGAGTTGATATTTCTAATTCAATACCATTATTCAAAACAACTTTCATACCACCTTTGTAATATGACTCAATGTCTTGAATGTATTCCGTATTGATAATTTGCTGTCTATTGGCTCTAAAAAAGATAGTAGGGTCTAGGCGTTCTTGAATTTTGTTCAAAGAACGATGAATCATTGGACGATGATTGTCGAAATGGAAACGACAATAATTCCCCACAGATTCAATCATATAGACATCTGCCAAACGAACATAATAACATTTCTCACCGTCTTTTAAGAAAATACGTTTTTGAGGCGAAAGTTTGCCGTCATTCAACAAATCTTTAACTTTTTCTTGATGAATTTCATTACGTACTTTGTCAATTGTTTTTGCCAAACGCTCTCCTTTGGTTGGTTTTAGAATGTAATCCATTGCATCCGTTTCAAATGCTTGAATTGCATACTGATTGTAGGCTGTAACAAAAACAATTTTTGGAACAAACTCTAATTCTTCTAGTAAATCGAACCCATTTTTTTCAGGCATTTCGATATCTAGAAAAACTAAATCTGGACGCAGGCGGTGTATTTTTTCCAGTGCTTCATCGACGTTTTCAGCTTCATCAATTACTTGTACATCAGGAAATTCTTGTAATAAATGTTTTAATTCTTGGCGTGCTAACTTTTCGTCATCTACCAAAATGGTCTTAATTTTCTTACTCATCGGTTTATGAATTTAACAAGTCTCGATAATGGCGGTATTATCTAAGTGAATGTATAGTGTCCTACTTCTATACATATTTTATGTCAGATTGTATTTAATTATGATTTAAATGCTTTACTTGAAGTGAGTAAAGAGCTTTTGGGAGCGTATTCGAATGCTAATATAATAAAACCTAGACATTTATCCGTACAAAACGCTTCGATATTTATTGTTTTGAAAGCTATTATTGTTCAATTAATAAAAAATTGATATTTGTCAAGTAGTTTGTGTGGCGTTTTTCCTATTCTTATTGTTCTTTTTTGCAATATTTTCTATTATATTCTTCTTAAATTCGCCATTTAACACATAAGCGTTTCTAGGTAGTCTCTTAGGTATCAAGCTGTTTTAAAAAATAGTTATTTTTTAAAAACAAAAGGTATGCCGTTATGGTTACCAACGACACACCTTTTGTTTTATTATAAATTGCCCAGAAATAGCAGTTATTCAACTGTACCTAACTGAACTGTATTTGTTTTGAAATCTTTGTTCGAAGGAACGCTTAACGTTGTTACGAAAGTATCTCCTGTAGTAACTAATCCTTTTGCTTTCAAGATGTCTGTCATACCTTTTACTGTTTCTTCTACGTCTTTGCCTGTAGCATCGTAATAGAAGACATTAGCACCCCATAACAAGCCCATCTCAGTTTGAGTTGTTTTGTTTGATGTGAAAATGTATAAATTCGCTTTCGGACGGTGTGCAGATAAACGGAATGCAGTGTAACCTGTGTTGGTAATACAAAGAATTGCTTTTGCTTCTGTATCACGAGCTAAACGACAAGCACCAGCAATCATACGATCATTTAATGGATACTTAGAGCCACTGCTGATTAATGAGTGGTTTTTGAAGTAAATAGACGCTTCATCACCTTTCACAATTTTGATTTCATTCTGTTGTTGTTCAACAACTTCCTGAATATGAGCCATTGTTTCTACTGCTTTTAATGGATATGCTCCTGAAGCAGACTCTCCACTTAACATCGTTGCTGAAGCACCTTGAAGGACAGCATTGGCAACATCGGATGTCTCAGCACGTGTAGGCACTGGGTTAGAAATCATTGATTCTAACATTTGAGTTGCCACAATAACTGGTTTTCCAGCCAAAGTACATTTCTCAACCATTAATTTTTGTAAGTGAGGAACTCTAGCTCCATCAATTTCAACACCTAAGTCTCCACGAGCAACCATGATTGCATCTGTTGCTTCAATGATTTCGTCTAGGTTGTCAATCGCAAAAGGTGTTTCGATTTTTGCAATAACCTTCGTGTTGTTTTTTCCGTAAGCCTTGATTCTTTCTTTGATGTCATGAATATCAGCAGCAGAACGTACGAAAGAAAGGGCAATCCAGTCAACACCATTGTCCAAACCAAAGTATAAATCTTTAAGATCTTTTTCTGTTAAGCAAGGCAAAGATACTTTTGTTCCTGGTAGGTTGATGCCCTTTTTAGACTTCAAGATTCCACCATAAATTACCTCTGTGATTACTTCTTTCTTTACTTTGTCAATTTCTAAAACTACCACTTCCAAATTACCATCATCCATAAGGATACGCTCACCTACGTTTACGTCTAAGTACATAGAAGTATAAGTAGTTCCTACACGCTCAGAAGTACCCATCAAGGTTTCATCCATTACGAAGGTTAATTTGTTACCAGCCTTGATTTCAACGCCGTTATTTTCAACCAATTGTGTACGGATTTTAGGCCCTTGTAAATCTTGAAGTACAGATAGATTAAGATCTAATTCTTGAGAAATTTCTCTGATTGTGTTTAGTCTTTGTAAGTGATCTTCATGCGTGCCGTGCGAGAAGTTTAAACGAAAGATATTTACGCCAGCATTAGCAAATTTAATCAGCATTTCTTTCGATTCGGATGCTGGACCAACTGTGGCTACAATTTTGGATTTTCTTTGAAAAGACATCTTTTGGTTACAGTTTTAGGGGGAAAATTGTAAAGATTTGATTTTGAAACAACCTTATCAAACTTACAGAAACAGCTAGTTTATGAGATATTTCTGTAACGGTCAGAATTGATATGAACTGCCAGTAAAAGCAAAATCAAATAATTGTTTTGATTGAGTATGCAATTTACAATTATTGGTTTGAAAATAGAACGATATGCCTACTATTTCTTAGTAAATGCCTTTTATTTGGTAGTTAATGGTATTTGATTGAGAAAAATTTGGAATTATATGATTTGAACAAGATATTCTTCGTTATAAATTCTGATAAACCTCCTTCCAAATGGTTTTTTGTTGCTGTTTTTAGCAATTCATCTGATTATTTTTCGTTTTTGAGGAAGACTTTCATATTATTTAATCTACCTTTTAATTATGGTCTTAAATTTGTTTGACTAGAATCGTATCGTAGTGAGTTTGTCATATCAAGAAATGGTTTCTTCTCTTATTAAGAAAAATACGTATGAAAAAAATAATCTTAGTGCTTATTTTACAGGTAGCTGCTGTCTTCGCTACTGTCGCACAAAATGTAGTTTCGTCTGAGGAGCAAGCGAGTATTAAAAAAGTTATTACGGAGGAATCTAAAGCCTTTTATGCACGGGATTTTGAGAAGTGGGAACGTTATTATCGGGTAGTGCCGCAGACCTATTTGGCATTTGTTGATAAAGGAAAGATGTATCAGTTTGAAACATGGGACAAAATCAAAACGTCGATGGAGGCATATTTTGATAAAAACCCGAACCCGACCAAACCAACCGACGTAAAAAGAGAGCATTATTCATTTAGAAAGGTGAATCCTACGTATGTTTGGTTGACTTTTGATCAAGTAAAAACGATTGCTTCAAAGAAGGAATCGACAAAGGAGTTGCGAATATTGGAAATGATTAAGGGGGAGTGGAAGATTGTGAATAGAACAGGTTTTTTAATGCAATCGTCGGAAGGGAAGTCCTCAGAAGAGGTTCAAAAAGATAAAAAGATTAAGCATGAACCGACTGAAGAGTTGTTGACCGAGCCAAAGAATGGGGCGGGTAAGAAAGAAGAAAAAAACAAGAAATCGAGTAAGTAATAATGCAAAATTATGAATTTTAGATTAGTAGTGTACGAAGGATTGAGAAACGTTTGGAAAATTTAAATTTCGAGACCTAGGGCTTCACCCTAGGCTTAGGTATATCGCCCTTTCAGGGCTTAAATGTACTGTACTTATATGTTAGCGATGGGTGTCAGCCCATCGTCAAAAAGGATTTTATAAAATTGGTCAGAGAATGCTATTTTTCACAAGTACATAAAGTAAACAGAAAGGCAGTTCATTTTGAGTGAACTGCCTTTCTGTTTACTTTATAGAAAGAGATTAAATTACTGGCATGGCAAATAATTTAACATCTTCGATATTGATAACGTCGTTACACATAATTACCAGACGTTCCACTACGTTACGTAGTTCACGAACATTACCCGACCACGGAAGCGTTTTTAAGTAGTCCATTGCTTCTGGATCAACCTCTTTCATTGGTTGCCCATATTCTGTTGCGATGTCTTGTAAAAATTTATCGACAAGCAAAGGAATATCGTCTTGACGTTGATTCAATGGGGGAACGTGAATTGGAATTACACTTAAACGGTGGTATAAATCTTCACGGAAACGTCCTTCAGCAATTTCTAGTTGTAAATTTTTATTGGTTGCGGCAAAAACTCGAACATTGATTTTTACTTCTTTGTCGCCACCAACACGAGTGATTTTATTTTCTTGTAAAGCTCTCAATACTTTTGCTTGTGCCGAGAGGCTCATATCACCAATTTCATCTAAAAATAAAGTACCTCCGTCTGCTTGCTCAAATTTTCCTATACGTTGTTTGATTGCAGAAGTAAAAGCTCCTTTTTCGTGTCCGAACAATTCCGATTCAATTAATTCTGAGGGGATTGCCGCACAGTTAACCTCAATTAGAGGCATATTGGCACGATTACTGCGTTCGTGTAAACGTTTTGCTACCATCTCTTTACCCGAACCATTTGGTCCTGTAATGAGAACACGAGCTTCGGTTGGACCAACACGGTCACACGTATTTTTAACACGTTCGATTGCCGATGATTCGCCAACAATTTCGTTTAAACGATAGACTCTTTTCTTGAGACTCTTCGTTTCAACAATCATTTTTCCACGTTCAATTGCATTGCGAACTGTGACCAATAGACGGTTTAAATCGGGTGGCTTCGAAATAAAGTCAAAAGCTCCACGTTTGGTGGCTTCCACAGCGGTTTCAACATTTCCAAATGCTGAAATCATAATGAACTGTGCACCTTTACCCATTTCGGTAGCTTTTTGCAATAAATCCAGCCCTTCGATTTTCGGCATTCTGATGTCACAAAGCACTACATCGTAGTCGTTTTGCTGAACTTTTGCAAGGCCTTCTTCTCCATCACCAGCTTCTTCTACGCTATATCCCTCATATTCGAGAATATCTCGTAGAGCGCCACGAATAGCCTTTTCATCATCAATAATCAGTAGTTTTGCCATGGACTAGGTAAAAATTTGTAGCGAATGAGCTCTTAGGTTTTTAATCTCTCAAACGAAATTAAATAGTATTTCCCAAAAATACGTGATTTTAAGTCGTTTTACTACAAAAAATAATCAGGAATTCAAAAAATAGTGATGTTCTGCATGTATTTGCGGTTATACGTACCATTCGTACACAAATTACATGTATTTTTAGGATAGGTCTTCTGGCTGACAAATTGTCTTTTGTTGATTTTTTACTTTTGATAAACGAATAATCCGTAGGTATTTGTTAATCTTGTTTTTGATGATTTCATAATTTAAATACGACTAATGATGAAAAAAATCTGTTTATTACTAACGCTAGTATTGCTCGGTACTGGAGGCTATGCTCAAAATTGGAAACCAGTTTCGGCAGCCATTTTGTTTAAAACCAAAATGCTTGGGGTAAGTGTTGATGGCCGATTGGGTGGGTTCTCTGGATATATTCGCTTTAATCCTAACGATTTAGCTACTGCTCAGTTTTCGGGAAGTGTGGATGCGAACAGTATTGACACAGATAATTCGCTTCGGAACAAACATCTTAAAGAAAAGGAGGAGTTCTTTCATGTAAGTAAGTTTCCGAGTCTTAAAATGAAGTCTCTCAAAGTAGAACGTGACGGAATCAATTTTGTCGGATTGTTTGAACTAACAATTAAGGGAATTACAAAGCAAGTACGTATTCCTTTTACGTTTAAGCAAGAAGAAAATCAAGCGATTTTTAGAGGTAAAGCAACGATTAATCGTAAAGATTGGACGATAGGAGGGAATACGTTTGGAATGAGTAGCGATGTAACAATTAGTATCCTGATTAATGCTGTACAGAATTAAGCTTAAATTCTTACAGATAGGCTGTTTAAACTTTATTTTTTATGGGAAATACTTGGGTTAAAGCTATATGTTTGATTTACACTTAAAATCAAACATATAGCTTTAACCCAAGTACTCCATTTTGATAGATTCGTATCAAGAAAGTTTAAACAGCTTCAGATTATAGTTTGTACTAATTGAATACGAGCTTTATCGTATATTTATCCTTCGACTGTTTTAGATATACGGTAATCATATCTTGTTCGGAAGAGATAGCAAAGAGGGTACTTTTGGCTGTCGGAGTTGGATCTCTCAACCAGTCTTTGCTTAACGCATAGTTATTGAGCTTTGATGCAATTTCTAAGAAGAGCTTTTGAGCTTCTGCTTCGGAAAGGTCTTTCGCTAAAATACTGTTGTAATTATAGATAGAACCACCGTTTTCGAATGTGATTTCATCTGTTGAATTACCTGTCAGTCTGAAAGAGGATAGATAGGTATATACTCCCTCTTTTTCGTTTACTTTTTCACCCAAAATAGATTGATACTTGTTCTTTCGATAGTCTAGTACTTTTAAACAGCTCGAAAGAAAAGGGTCGCTTAGTTTTTCTGAAACAACCTTCGTGATTGTTTTTGTGATGGTGTATGAACCTAATTTCTCGGGGTCGGCAGAAGATGCAAACAGCGTATAGACACCTGCAGTCGTTGCGTGGTAAATCAATGAAGTGGTACTTTTACCTGAAAACTCTTGATTGTCAAAGCTGAACTGCGTTTTCTTCTCAAGGTTAACAAAACTTAAAACGGTTCTGAATTTAGATGATTCTTGTTTGAAAGTGACCTCATCATTCACATTTAAAAATACCTTGAAGGTATCGTAGTACCGTTTTTCTCCATCTTTGTTCGTGTTAGAACGGTCGTTTACAGACAAGGTTGCTGTAACCTTATCGGATGCTGTATTCAAAGTTGTGCTTGTTTTGTGAAGGTTTAAACTCTGAGTCGAATCTCCTGGTGCAATCGCAAAAATATTTGAAGTAAGCGTTAAAAGGAATCCTAGAGGAAGGATATTTTTTTTCATAAAAAAAGGGCGTTTAAAAGTTTTTTGTCTCTTAAACGTCCTTTTTTACAAAATCGTATTTTAATGGATATTTTTTTTGCTAAAAGTTATAGCTGATTTTACGCTTTTAAGTTTGAAAAATAGCGAAAGTGTATGCTAAGTTGTTAAAATTCAAAACCTAATCGAAACGAGAGACGATTATAATTACGGGTCTCTTCT
>JBMLRK010000182.1:1361-3606 GCA_049241065.1 Spirosomataceae bacterium | reverse complement strand
AAGATAAGTTAATGTCTAGAGCCACTTCGTATAAGGTAGATCAATATTTCATGCCAATTCCAAGAACCACATTAACTAATAACTATCGTATGACTCAAAATAATAACTGGGGAGGTACTTTCGACCCATTGCAATAGTGTTAAACCCTTTCAAATAGCAAAAAAAGTCGCTCCAATTTGGGCGACTTTTTTCATGTCGGGATAAGGGTATAATGTTTTCTATTTATATTCATGTCCGTTTTAAATCAATGAATTATTTCTTTAAAATATTCCCTATACATCAATGAATTTCTTACAAAAAATTACGGCAACGGCTTCAATGATACTGCTTGCCTCACCCATATTTGCTCAAAATACAAAATCGTATAGTTGGGATAATCTACCCAAAATTCAAACTCCCAAATTCATGAAGGATACCATCAGTATTCAGACGTATGGAGCTGTTGCTGATGGTGTTACGCTAAATACACTAGCTATTAATAAAGCAATTGAAACCTGTTCTAAAAAAGGGGGTGGCGTTGTGCTTATTCCCAAAGGAACATGGCTGACTGGGCCAATTGTCTTGAAAAGTAATGTCAACTTACACATCAAACAGGCTGCTTTACTATTGTTTACGACTGATAAAAGTCAATACGATTTAGTGGAAGGTTATTACGAAGGGAAAAAAGCAGCTCGAAATCAGTCGCCTATTTCGGGAACAAACCTCGAAAACGTAGCCATTACGGGAGGGGGAATTATAGACGGTAATGGCGATGCTTGGCGTGCGGTTAACAAAAGACAATTGACTCCACCACAATGGAAAGAAAAAGTGGCTTCGGGTGGTTTTCTTCGTGCCGATGGTGAATCGTGGTATCCGAGTGAGCAGTTCCTCAAAGCGAGTGTTGAGGGAAGAAGTATGTTGTTGACAGAGGGAAAAACCTTGGCAGATTTTAAGGATATGAAAGATTTTCTCCGTCCTAATCTATTGGTTTTGACTAGTTGTAAAAAGGTATTAATTGAAGGGGTTACTTTTCAAAATTCTCCTGCTTGGTGCATTCACCCGTTAATGTGCCAAGATTTGACGTTAAGAAAAGTGGCTGTCAGAAATCCAGAATATGCTCAAAATGGCGATGGAATGGATATTGAATCGTGTAAAAATTTCTTGATAGAAGGCTGTACACTTGATGTAGGCGATGATGCAATTTGTATTAAATCGGGAAAAGATGAAGAGGGTAGAAAACGTGGAATGCCGACTGAAAATGGTATTGTGCGGAATAATACTGTCTATAATGGACATGGTGGTTTTGTAGTGGGTAGCGAGATGAGTGGCGGTGCAAGAAACATTTTTGTTTCTGACTGCTCGTTTATCGGCACAGATAAAGGCTTGCGTTTTAAGTCGGTACGTGGTAGAGGGGGAGTGGTTGAAAATATTTTTGCCAGAAATATCAACATGTCTAACATTGCTGGCGAAGCTATTTTCTTTGATATGTTCTATTTTGTAAAATTTGCTACGGATGGCGTTCGTGATGTTCGTCCTATTGTGAATGAAGGAACGCCCATTTTTAGAAATATGAAATTTGAAAATATTGTTTGTATCGGAGCAACGAAGGGGATATTTATCAGGGGATTAGCCGAAATGCCAATCGAAAATATTCAAATCGTTAATGCTGTTTTACAAGCTGAAAAAGGGGCTGAACTGATTGATGCAAAAGGAATTACGCTGACGAATGTTAAACTATTAAGTAAAGAAACAAAGCCTGTTATTGCCATTACCAACAGCAGTCAATTACGTTTTGATGGGATAGAGTATCCGAATAATTCAGAAGCTATATTCTCGGTTGCTGGAGAAAATAGTAAGGCTATTGAAGTAAAAAATACGGACTTCTCGAAAGCTAAAGCAAAAGTTGAGTTTAGTCAAGGGGCTTCTGAAGGTGAGGTTAAATTACTCAAATAAAATGATAAAGCGAGCTTATGTAAAAGTGTAGCGTTTAAAGTTTAAAGCATTTTTACCAAATAATATGTTGTCAAACCGTATTCTGAGCAATATTGTTTTGATAGTTATTATCTAGTAAAATATAACGTTTAATCTTATAAACTTTTGACTTTATACACAAGCTCACTTTATTAACTATTTTTTATTGTACACCTCCAAAATCTCATTATACAACAAGCCACTGCCACCTCCATAATGTTGAATAATGGCTATTGTAGGATTTTGTCTTAAAAAAGTTGCTCTTAAAAGTGCTTCACTGGTTTCGCTGATACCA
>JBMLRK010000182.1:0-1351 GCA_049241065.1 Spirosomataceae bacterium | reverse complement strand
TCAAAAGCATTTGTCGAAAATAGTTCAATTGCTTCTTCATCGGTCAACGCTCCTTGTGCTTGCCAACGCTCGTCTTTATTGATGATTCGTAAGACAATCGAATGGATTTCTTTATTCCTACCGATTACTAAAATTGAAAATGGCTTCATTATGCTTTGGGTTAAAATGGTAGTTGCATCGGTACATCCATCAACAGAATCTCTGCATCTTGCGATACTGCTTTTAACGAAATTTGCTCGGTATCCCACACGCCTAAGGCATCACGTTGAGCTACAAGTTGACCATTTATTTCAAAACTTCCTTTTAATACGAATGCATAAACGCCATTCCCTTTACGTTTGATGTCATAACTTTTCTCAAAATTCTCATCAAATTGTCCTAAGTGAAACCACGCATCTTGATGAATCCAAACGCCTTCGTCTTCTGGGTTAGGCGACAAAACTTGTTGTAAGTTATTGTGTCTATCTTTGATGTCTAAGGTAATCTGATCGTAGCGAGGCGTTACATTTTTCTTATTCGGGAATACCCAAATTTGTAAGAATTTAGTCAATACCGTTTTACTACGATTATATTCTGCATGAACAATACCCGTTCCTGCACTCATTACTTGAATATCGCCTTTTTTGATTACCGCCACATTTCCCATGCTGTCAGAATGCTCCAATTCGCCCTCTAAAGGGATTGAAATAATCTCCATGTTATCGTGAGGGTGTTTGCCAAAGCCCATTCCTGCGTCCACACGGTCGTCGTTTAGTACTCGTAAAACGCCAAAGTGCATACGTTCTGGGTTATAATAGTTGGCAAAGCTAAATGAATGATGGCTATCTAACCAACCATGATTTGCGTGTCCACGAGTGTCTGCTTTATGAAAAACTGTATTTGCCATGATTTTTGATTGTTTAGTTGGAAGGTGATTAAAGCCTACAAGAGGAACACCTGATTTTTCTTTTTGTTTTGAACTCAGAGAAAGTACTGTTCCTAGAAAGCCCTTTTTCAAAAATGTTTCTCTATTCATCTTACTTATCCTTTTTTGTTGTTTCAAAATTACTAGTTACAATAAGCTTTTGCATTGATGTAGGATAAGAAGCGTTAATTAGTCAAAAAAAGATTGCATCGAAATGCTCTTATCAATTGCTTCTAAGGAGTATTCGTTTGAGATGACTGGATAATTTGAAATTAAAGTCGTAAAAATCGTTTTTCTTGTTTCGGTTACGGCACGGAAGATGCCTTTACGATTTGTCAGTTGTTCGGCATATTTGGCTGTTACTTTGAAAGGAACATCATAAAATTTACATTCGCATAGATTGATGCAATCGTCCTTTCTATCAATTAATAAATCTACCTGAATCCC
>JBMLRK010000181.1:0-1535 GCA_049241065.1 Spirosomataceae bacterium | reverse complement strand
TATTTTGAAGAACGTTTAATCAGCTTCATTAAGAAATATTTCACCTGAAATAGATGATTATCAGAATCTTTATCGTAATATTGCAATATACAAATAAAGTAGCATGGGAATTACAAAGACAGATTTTTTTACAGAACAGCAAAATGAGCTGGCAACACTTGCAAAGGCCTTAGGACATCCTGCACGAGTGGCTATTATTGAGCATTTATTGAAGGTAAATTCGTGTGTATGTGGCGATATTGTGAATGAACTTCCTTTGGCTCAACCTACTGTGTCCCAACATTTGAAAGAATTAAAAAGTGTGGGCTTAATTAAAGGCGAAATTGAAGGTAATGCCATTTGTTATTGCATCAATGAAGTGGTCTGGACAAAATTCAGTACCATCTTAAATGCCATGTTTAGTCAGTATAAGGCTAAAACGAGTTCTTGTTGTTAATTTTTAGGATTATTCTTTTCACGTTTAAACGATTTAAAAGATGAAACTTTCAGTATTTAAAAATCAATTAGCGTCTGTCGAAGGACTGCATTTCATAAAAGAAGATGGTAGCCAAGTAGCAACGCATTTTCATGTAACCGAAGTAGGAGAAATTACTAAAAATTTCATCGACTGTGGTGGAACGGTTCGTAAAGAACAGGTGGTGAATTTTCAATTATGGGAAGCCAACGATGTAGATCATTTGTTAGAGCCTGCGAAATTATTGAAAATCATTACGCTTTCGGAAGAGGTACTAGGCATTGGCGATTGGGAAATTGAAGTGGAATATCAGGCTCAAACCATCGGAAAGTTTGGGTTGGATTTCGACGGAACAAACTTTGTTCTGACCAATAAAAAAACAGCTTGTTTAGCCGAAGACCAATGTGGAATTCCTGCAAGCAAACCGAAATTAAACTTAAAAGATTTAGTTCTTCCATCTGCCAGTACGGGATGTTGTACTCCAGGAGGCGGATGTTGCTAATTATCAACGTCAAGCATTCTTTCAAAATTCATCATTACGATTTATGTATCCGACTATTCAATCATTTTGTGATGCTCTAACAGGGCAATTTTCAGAAATTTCAGCAGAGAGAAAAGCTCTTTTGACAAAAATCACGGCTTATATTCAAGCAAAAATCAATGCTGGAGAAGTCATTCAACTAGCTTATATCTGTACGCATAATTCTCGTAGAAGTCATTTCGGGCAGGTTTGGGCGGCTGTGGCGGCTGAATATTATGGTATTGCTCAGGTAAGTACTTTCTCTGGTGGAACAATGGCTACAGCTTTTAATCCCAATGCCATCAATTCGCTTGTGCGTACTGGTTTTGAGGTAAGTAGTGCAGGTGCAACAGAAAATCCGATTTATACGGTGCGTTTTTCAGAAACAGGCTTTACTACGTGTTTTTCTAAAGTGTATGACGACGAAGCCAATCCGAAAGCGGGCTTTGCGGCAATTATGACGTGTTCGGATGCAGAAGAAAATTGCCCTTTTATTCCTGGGGTCGAACTTCGTATTGGTACAACTTACGAAGACCCAAAGGCTTATGACAATACACCTTT
>JBMLRK010000180.1:0-1372 GCA_049241065.1 Spirosomataceae bacterium | reverse complement strand
AAACGTATTTCATTGGGTATGAAACAATTACAAGCTCACCCTTGGGATGCTTTAGGTGAAGTTGAAGTTGGTTCTAAAGTAAAAGGTAAAGTAGTTAACGTTGCTGACTACGGTGCTTTCTTAGAAGTATTGCCAGGTGTAGAAGGTTTGATTCACGTGTCAGAAATGTCATGGTCTCAACACTTACGTAACCCACAAGACTTCTTGAAAGTAGGTGACGAAATCGAAGCGGTTATCTTAACGTTAGACAAGTCTGAACGTAAGATGTCGTTAGGTATCAAACAATTAACGGAAGATCCTTGGACTAAACAAGATTTATTGAGCAAATACGCAGTAGGTTCTAAACACACTGGTACTGTTCGTAACTTGACAAACTTCGGTTTATTCTTAGAATTAGAAGAAGGCATTGACGGTTTAGTACACGTTTCTGACTTATCTTGGACTAAGAAAATCAAACACCCTTCTGAATTCATCAAAGTTGCTGAGAAATTAGAAGTTGTTGTGTTAGAATTAGACGCAGATAACCGTCGTTTAGCTTTAGGTCACAAACAATTAGAAGAAAACCCTTGGGATACTTTCGAGTCAATCTTCACAGTAGGTTCACTTCACAAGTGTACAGTGATTTCTAAAAACGACAAAGGTGCTACTTTAGAATTACCTTATGGTATCGAAGGAACAGCTCCATTGAAGCAATTAGCTAAAGAAGATGGTTCAACAGTTGAAGTTGGAGAACAAGTTGATTTCAAAGTAATCGAATTCAACAAAGACGATCGTAAAATCGTTCTTTCTCACACAAGAGTGTACAACGACGCTAAAGAAGAGGTTGTTCAAGAAGAGAAAAAGAAAACTGCAAAAGACGTTGAGAAATTAGCGGCTACAGTTGAAAAATCTACGATGGGTGACTTAGACGCTTTAACAGCATTGAAAGCTCAAATGGAAGATTCAGCTCGTGAAGAAGCAAAGAAAAAATTAGACAAGAAAGCGAATTCTTAATCTGATTTTTGAATCATAAAAAAGCCCGTTGACAGAATATGTTGACGGGCTTTTTGTTTTTAAGAGTAAAATACGTTCAACTAGATAAATTTTGTTCATTTAGCGTATTTTGGATAAAATATTTTTTAGAATAAATGCTTTGTAAATGAATGAGTTACAGCTTTGCAGAAGCTCCTAGTTACAAAAACCTTTAAGGAAATTTGCTTTTTCATTTGGAGAAAATAAAAAAGTCTTCTACCTTTGCAGTCCAAACAAGTGAACATGGTCTTGTGGCCGAGAGGCTAGGCAGAGGTCTGCAAAACCTTCCACAGCGGTTCGAATCCGCTCGAGACCTCACAAGTTAAAGTCTATCAGAAATGATAGACTTTTTTTTTGCCCT
>JBMLRK010000179.1:0-1694 GCA_049241065.1 Spirosomataceae bacterium | reverse complement strand
AAAGTGGGGAAGCCTTGCGAGAATTAGACCGTATTGGCCCAGTCAATTACAAAGGACTTTTCACGCCTTGGGAAGAACCGTTGGATGCTTATTATATGTATCGTGCCAATTTTGCCCCGAAAGAAAGTCAGCCTATGTTGTACATTGCTTCCCACACATGGGCTGACCGTTGGACAAGCACAGGTATAAAAAGTGGGATAAAAGTTTATTCAAACTGTGATGAAGTTGAATTGTTTAACGACGTGAATCAGGTGTCGCTAGGGCGTAAAAAACGAGGGGGAATTGGTACGCATTTTCAATGGGATAATGTGTCTATTCAGTACAATGTGCTGTATGCCATCGGATATGTTAACGGGAAAAAGGTCGCCCAAGATTATATCATATTGCATCATTTGCCCGAAGCTCCGCATCTAAATGACTTAGACAATGGGACAGAAGTTAATCAGTCGGACAAAAAAATAAAATATGTTTATCGTGTAAATTGTGGCGGAGCAACTTATACCGATAAGCAAGGAAATACATGGTTTGCCGATCAGGAGAAAACCGATAAAAATACCTGGGGTTCGCTTTCTTGGACAGCCAATTTTAAAGGAATGCCCGCTTTTTATGCCAGTCAACGCCGTACTTTTGACCCCATTAAGGGAACAAAAGACGAAGCCCTTTTTCAAACGTTTCGCTATGGAAGAGAACAATTATCCTATCACTTTAACGTACCTGATGGCACTTATCAGGTAGAACTCTACTTTATCGAACCGTGGTTTGGCACAGGTGGCGGCAGCGATTGCAGTGCTTGGCGATTGTTTGATGTGGCGATTAACGATGAAGTGAAAATCAAAAATCTTGATATTTGGAAAGAAGTGGGACACGATGCTCTCTTGAAGAAAACCGTTCTAGCTACCGTAAAAGGAGGCAACTTAACGATTTCTTTTCCAAGAATTACTGCTAGTCAAGCCCTGATTTCTGCCATTGCCATAGGAACTATTCACGAAACAAAAGGACTTATTTCGCAACGCTCATCGTTACTTTTAGAAGCCGAAGGGGAGAAAACAACCGTACAAACACGTACTTGGTTAGATACAGGTAATCCGCTTTTCCTAGACAACAAGGCAAGTATTGTGAGTTTACCTTCGGTGTTATATGGAGCTACGTATTTGTGCAAATCCATTGCGGAGAACATTCGTTCGATACACGTAAAGGAAGATGCCGATGTGTTTATTGCCATTGATTCGAGCTTAAAGACAAATGCCTTTTTAAAGGATTTTGAAAATATGGGGCAACTTATCCAAACAACGCTTAGTACGTCTTCAACCTTATTGGTTTTCAAAAAACGAATGAAGGCAGGAACTAGCCTAAACCTACTTTCGGCAGCATTTCCTCCAGCATCGTTCATCGTATTGGCTTCGCCTGTCAGCACGATTCAGCCGCCTTATGATTTAAAAACGAGTGTTACCTATAAAGCCACTTTAGCAACTACCGAAGGCTCTGGAATTGTGAAGGAAACACTCATGGGCAAAGAGCGAATGATGGTAAAAGAAACAGGAGTAAATAGCCTGATTTGGACGATTAAAACAGGTGTTGCCGACCAGTATTCCTTAACTATCAAATACCATAATTCCTCTTCTGAAACACTAAAGGGAACGCTTTCTATTATGCTGTCGGACGGTACGGTGATTAAAAAAGATGAAGTACTCGAA
>JBMLRK010000178.1:0-3053 GCA_049241065.1 Spirosomataceae bacterium | reverse complement strand
AAAGTGCTTGTGGTAATTTTATGACCACAAGCAAGAATCAAGCCAAAATAATGGTATGGGACAAACCTGTGTGTCTGTCCTGATTCATGTGTCTGTCTCGATGTTTTCAAAAATATACCCTTTGTACAGATTCATGTGCTTGTCCATAGATTTTCAAAAATACACCATTCTTCCCCGCATTCTTTCCCACAGCAATTCCTACAAAATGCAATTTAAAACCTAAAAATGCGTAATTTTGCGAGACAGGCTTTTGTCTGTACTATTCAAATGTACGTATGGTAAAGTATAAACAGAATTAAAGGACGTTTATTTTTATGGTAATTAACTAAGGTTAGCTATTACATTCAAAATTTAACATTCATAATTCAACATTATTTCGTATTGCCGTACTACCTATTTTTTCTCTTACAATGACGAAACAATTCAACAGAACTACTGTCACGGCGGCCTTGATTTATGCCAATGGGCCTATTCATATTGGACATTTAGCGGGTTGCTATTTGCCTGCGGACATCTATGTGCGTTACTTGCGTTCGATGGGGCAAGACGTGAAGTTTATCTCTGGAACGGACGAACATGGTGTGCCTATTACAATTAAGGCGAAAAAGGAGGGAGTAACTCCGCAAGAGGTAGTGGATAAATATTACAAAATCATCAAGGATTCGTTCCAAGATTTTGGGATTTCCTTTGATATTTATTCTCGTACTTCCAACAAAGCTCACCACGAAATGTCGCAGGAGATTTTTAAAAATCTATACGACAAGAATCAATTTGTAGAGGAGGTAACGGAGCAGTATTTTGATGAAAAAGCGAATACCTTCTTAGCTGACCGTTATATCATTGGTACGTGTCCAAAATGTGGTAACGATAATGCTTACGGTGATCAGTGCGAAAAGTGTGGCTCTACCTTGTCGCCAACCGAATTGATAGACCCTCGCTCTGCTTTGAGTGGCGAAAAACCTGTGATGCGTCCAACGAAAAACTGGTA
This sequence comes from Spirosomataceae bacterium, assembly GCA_049241065.1. GTDB lineage: Bacteria > Bacteroidota > Bacteroidia > Cytophagales > Spirosomataceae > JALRIJ01. Next base: position 2,065 of record JBMLRK010000178.1, on the reverse strand, counting down.
TTTACCTTTGGACAAAATGCAACCTCAATTGGAGGAATATATCGGCAGTCACCCCGAATGGAAAACCAATGTATTAGGACAAGTAAAGTCGTGGTTAAACGACGGGTTACGTCCTCGTGCCATGACTCGTGATTTGGATTGGGGTGTAAAAGTTCCTTTGCCAGATACTGACGGTAAGGTACTATACGTTTGGTTCGATGCTCCGATTGGTTATATCTCTATGACGAAAGAGTTGTTTGAAAATACGGATAATCCGAACGGATGGGAAGCGTATTGGAAAGCAGACGACACGAAATTGGTGAACTTTATCGGGAAAGATAACATCGTATTCCACTGTTTGATTTTCCCTGCAATGTGTCAGGCAGATGGTCGCTTTATTTTGGCAGATAACGTACCTGCTAATGAGTTTATGAACTTAGAGGGAGATAAAATCTCTACGTCTCGTAACTGGGCAGTTTGGTTGCACGAATATTTACAAGAATTTGAAGGTAAGCAAGATGTATTGCGTTATGCACTAGCGGCTTCTGCTCCAGAAACCAAAGATGCAGACTTTACATGGGGCGATTTCCAAACTCGTAATAACTCGGAGTTAGTAGGTATTTTTGGAAACTTTGTAAATCGTGCGGTTGTCTTGACGCAAAAGAACTTTGACTCAAAAGTACCTGCACAAGGAGAATTGACTGATTTTGACCGCCAGACCTTAGAAACGCTTGCGACAATGCCTGCTAAAATTGGAGAGGCAATTGAACACTACCGTTTCCGTGAAGCCCTAACCTTTGTAATGGATATGGCTCGTTTGGGTAATAAATATTTGGCAGATACCGAACCGTGGAAAGTAATTAAAACGGATGTGGAACGCACAGGTACTATTTTGAATATCGGCTTACAGATTGCGGCTAGTTTGGCAATCGTTTGCGAACCTTTCTTACCGTTTACGGCTGCAAAATTAAGCAAAGGCTTAAACTTGTCGGACTTATCTTGGAAAGATGCAGGAGCAAGCGACTTATTAGCAACAGGTTCACCGATTGAAGCGTTAGGTTTGTTGTTCGAGAAAATCGAAGATGCAACCGTGCAAGCTCAAGTCCAGAAATTACAAGATGCTAAAAAGCAAAACGAATTGGCAGGTAAAGAAGTAACAGCCATCAAAGCGGTAACACAGTTTGATGATTTTGCCAAAATGGATATTCGTATCGGTACGATTGTAGCGGCTGAAAAAGTTGCAAAATCGAAGAAGTTATTGAAATTGACGATTAATGACGGTATTCAAGAGCGTACCATTTTGAGTGGTATTGCAGAACATTTCTCAGCGGAGGACGTAGTTGGAAAACAAGTAACGTTCTTAGCCAACCTAGCACCTCGACCAATGATGGGCATGGTGTCGGAAGGAATGGTCTTGATGGCAGAAGATAAAGATGGGTCTTTAGCGTTTATCCAACCTTCTAAACAAGTTTGGAGTGGAGCAACAGTTTCATAAGGTGTTGAGTCAATGGATTTCAATCCGTTGATTTGCATCACCAGATTGAAGGTGGCGCTTTGGGCTTTCTCGGTGAATCGCACCCCGACCTGGGCATCCACGTTGGGCATGATCATCTTGCCATCCTGATCGGCCAGGGTGACCCGCAGTTTGTGGTTGCCCTCCTCGATGCGATGGAACCGCATTCGGGCGACGACGGCGCAGTGGGTCACCGTGTACGGAGCCTCGGCTGCAGCGACCGAATCGAAGGCTCCCAGAATGCAGACCTTGCCGCCGTAGTCCACGGCCGAGTCACAGAGGGTAAAGATTTCAAGTTTCAACACCCGCAGTATGGAAGGTCAGGAGATCCCGGTAAAGCTTCCGCCTAGCCAAAAGTTGGGGCGAACCAACGGTCTCAGGCCCTCAGACCGTCCCGATTTCCTCAGCCCTGCCCCATTAATGGGCTTCGGTACTGTGGTGGGCAATGGTCAGGCCCGTTGGCCAGTGCCAGGCTGCGTCTGCACGGTCGGCGGAAGAGGAAAAACCGTCGCTCCCACGCAGAAAACTTGCGGCTCGGAATCTTGGACACGACAAAAGCCTAATAAAACCGAC
>JBMLRK010000177.1:2883-5455 GCA_049241065.1 Spirosomataceae bacterium | reverse complement strand
TTTCCTCTGAAAACCTTATTAACCAACGAAATCGTATGTTCTCCCGAAACCCTAATCACCGCAATTGCCCCCACACCCGAAGGGGTCGCTACGGCACAAATCGTGTCGGCGTTGTATGAGGTATTAGGTATTAGGTAGGAGGTATTGGTTGGGATTATATCATTTTCTTTCATGTTACCGATGTTTAGCCCCTACGGGGCATTTCTTTGTGTGCCGCTGTTTCATAACACTACCGATGTTTAGCCCCTACGGGGCATTTCTTTGTGTGCCTCTGTTTCATAGCACTACCGATGTTTAGCCCCTACGGGGCATTTCTTTGTGTACCTCTGTTTCATAGCACTACCGACGTTTAGCCCCTGCGGGGTTTCTTTGTGTGCCTTTGTGATTTCTCTGTGTATCTCTGTGGAATGAGTCTTTAAAACAATTCTTTCAATTTCATCGCAACACTCATATCACCAGAAATTTTGATTTTACCGAACATCACGGCTGACATTGGGTTTAAATCACCTGACATAAGAGCCAATAAATCAGCTATTTTTACGCTGATAGTACAGTCTGCTGCTTGGTCGTCGTTAGAAACTTGTCCGTCTGCGGTTAAGAAAATTACGCCTTCGTCGGTACTGAATTTGATAGAAGAACCTAATCCTCCTTTTGCTTGTGCTAATTTGTTTACTTTGGCTGTTAAGTCTGCGATTGTCATGGGAATATTGTCTAAATTATTATTTGGTTAGTTATCACCCTGACAGGGTGGTAGTGTTGATCCTTATCTTCCACAAATACTACGATAGTCGCAATATTGGCACGACGTAGTATCGGAAGTTTTGGTGAACTCCTGACTTGGGTCGAGCAATTGATGCACAAATTCGGTCAGGTATTTTTCTGATTCTTGAATAAAATCAGCAGGTGTTTCGTTTTCGGTAAACTCAAAGGTAGGTTGCAATAAACCTTCTTCGATGTTCCGAAGCGAATAAATTCCTGCGTTGACGATGTTTTCGTTGGGTCGTAATTGCATCCCGCCAATGGTTAAACCCTTGTTGGACAGCATGAGTTTCATGACCATGTATTTATATAACCAAAGTTGCCTGATTTTGTCTTGGTCTTTTCCTTCTAAAAACTTTTCGGGAATGTCTTCTCGGTTGATTTTAAGGTCTTTGGCTTCTACTTTTCCCGTTTTATAATCAATTACTCGAACTTGGTGCTGGTTTACACGGTCAATACGGTCGATTCGTCCTGCTACTTTCAACGGAATTTTTCTTCCCTGATACGATACTTCGATAAAGACATTCAGTTGTTTTTCGACATCTAAAATCTCAATTGGGAAGGATTCATGTTTTAGCTGATATTGGAAAAAAGAACGCACCACACTTTGCCCAATTTCCCGCATGATATAGTTCATGCCTTCGTTGGCTCTTCTGCCCTGATTGGTTTGGGCAAATGCCTCGTCTAAGTAGGTGTTCAAGTTGCCCAAAACGTTCTCAATATCTGTTTTTTCAACCAAACCTCCCTTGGCAACCAAATCCGCATCAATGTTTTCAAAGGTTTTGTGAATCCAATTCCCAAAAGCATCGGCACCTACTTGTTCTTCTACTTCATTTTCTGCCTGAATACGAGCAACTTGACTAAAATAATAGCGTAGCGAGCAGTCCAAAAACTGGTTAATATGCGATGGATACACCCCTCGTACAGCGATTTCACTTTCAATAAACGCAATAATATCTGGCGTTTTGGCAATTGCTAATTTTGTTTCTTCTTCTTGAACCGTATTTTCTTTTCTGTCAAACGTAAGTTCTGGATACGTAACGTTCAGGTTGGGATTCAGCTTTTTTAATTCGTATTCAATCTGTAAAAGAAAACGGCTTTTATCGGCTGCTCCATACGTATCCGAAGGTAAAACGTGTACCAAAACCACATCTTTGGCTCGTTGTAAAAGCCTAAAAAAGTGATAGGACATCACGGCATCGGCGTGGTTATGCGTTGGCAAATTGAACTGTGGGTCTGCCAGTGCATCAAAAGGAATTAGGGTGTTTTGGCGTTTTCCCAAGGGTAATTTTCCTTCGTTGACCGATAAAATAATCAATTGGTCAAAATCCAGCGTTCGGGTTTCTAGCATCCCCATGATTTGGAGGTTTTCGTCCGTATCCGATTCAAATGGAATTTTGGTCTGTTTTATTAATTCGTATAAAAACGTTCTGAAACTACGAATACTCACCGTGTCCGAACGCTCGTTTACGATGACTTCCATGCGTTGCAAAATGAGGTAAAACTGATATAAAAACTCGGTTTCAACCGCATCTTGATTTTCTTTGTAAACTGCTCGTAGCAAATCGGTTAGTTGATAAAAAACCTTGATTGCCTTTTTCGGGTCGTTGTGCCAATGGGTAAAAACTACTTCAAAAAGTGGGTCATGATTCCCTAGTTCTAACAACTCTTTTTGACTCAAGAAAACTTTGTTTTTCTCCGTGATTTCTTGAATGGTATGCTTTATCGGGTTAATTGTTGCCGTTGCCATTGTCTGTGTCCCCACAGACGATTTGATTACTTCCTCCGCCATTGTCTGTGTCTCCACAGACGA
>JBMLRK010000177.1:0-2783 GCA_049241065.1 Spirosomataceae bacterium | reverse complement strand
GACCCGATTGTCTGTGAAGACACAGACAATGGCGATGACGGTTCTGCCCACAAAGGCAAATTAATTTCTTCGTATTTCCGAACAAAAGGGTGATTCAAAATACGAATAACCTGTTTGTGCGAATATTTCGGAATTTTGATGGTATCGCCTTCCGCATTTTTAAACTCCACCAAATTCCGTTGCATATCGAACATTGCTTCGATGAGCGTAAAGAGCATGGAGTTTTTTAACGAAAGCCCCATCGTGATATTGAACTGCTCCACCGAATCATCTAAGGCATTCATCACAGGACTGAGGAGGTTTTCATCGCCCAACACAATGGCTCTTTTGACCTTCTTGGCTTCGTCTTTTTTCCAATTATTAAAAATATGACCCGCTACTTTTGCCTGCATACTGGCATTGGCAACGCCCATAATCTGAATATTCTTATGACCTGTCAACAGCTCATTAATTTCCCAAGTCCATTCGTTGTTAAAGAGCGGTGTTTTGCCTGTTTTGTCGTCGCCTTTTTTATAGGTACGTAACCAATCACCCGCTTTTTGGTCGGTATTATTTAGGTAATAGCTGTCTGAATCCCAGATAGTTTCGGCAAAATCCTTCTTTTTTAAGAGCGTGCGAATGATTTTTTCTTCGGCATCACTCAAGGCATTAAAGCCTACAAAATAGTATTTGCTATGTTGGTTTTTGTCTAACAAATAATGCTCTACATTTTCAGCCAACATACGGTACGCCATCCCTCGATAAACCAAGCCTTTTTCGTTGAGGCGGTGTCTTAAATTGGCATAAACGGTATCAATATTTTCAAAAAGCTTGAAATAACGGTCAGTTCTGGGAGTTCCTTTAATCGTTCTGCCCGATTCGCCCAACTGCATTTGCCAACGTTCTAGGGCTTTTGCTTCCGACATAAAACTAAACAAAGCCTTGGCGTTTACAAGATATTGATCAATTTTGTCGAAGTCAGTCAGCAGGGTAGGAGCCCATGTCATAAAGCGTTCAAACACCACTAACGGGTCAATTTCTTTGAACACATCGTAGAGTTCAAAGAGCAAAGCCACTTGGTCAATTTGCTTTAATCCAGTGGTTTGAGCCACAAAATCATCAATTGCCAATACGTCTGGAGCAAGAAAAGGCTTATCTGCCAAACGAGCTAATGCCTGTTTGAAATATAAGACCCCACGACGAGAAGGAATGACCACGCAAACCCGACTGAGTTGGTTGAGGCTATGTTTTTCAAAAATATGCTTGGCAGCTTGGTCAAGGAAGGTCATAAAATGTGTGTTAATCAAACAAAGGCCAGTCAACGCCCATAGCAAAAGTTCTGCCTATGCCTGCAAAACCTGGTGCAGCATAATATCCTGGGGCTAAAATACCACTGTTGACGTGCGAGAATTTAAAGAATAAACGGACACGGTTGATGCGTAAATCGGCAAAGGCATCTGCTTGCAAATACCCATTGATTAATTGCGTGTCTTGTAAATAAAACTGCTGTGTAGCAGGCATATACGCATTGGCGTAATAGTTTGATTTATAGTGTAATTCTAAACCAGTGGTGATGTACAAACGTTTGGCATACAGAATGTCAAGAGCTAAACGAGAATTGATAAAGACTTTCGGAATACGGACTAAATCGGGGCCACTGGTGGTGGTTAAATATACCTGATTGATGGCAGAAAACATCCCTTTGCGGAAGTCGATTCCTAAGCCCGTTCTGAAAATCCCAATGGCGGCATCGGTTTGGGTAACAAGCCCTTTTTGGTCGAAATAAATGTAATTTTCTAAACGAGTAATGTCAACGCTTGGGCGGAAAACAAACCTACCCACTCGTGGACTTGCCGAAGCATAAATAACATCTGAAAGCACGTTGTTCATGCCCGTTTTTGTCCAACGATACGAATTGTTGTACATAAATTGTTGGGCAAGGGTAGGGGAACTATAGGTACGAGTAAAGCCTGTACTTAGCCATTTTCCCTGATATTCAAACTTAAAACGGTAATCTTTTCCGACTAAATACTCTAATTCTGCATAAATTTTGGTGCTGTCTTTGAAGTACTGATTCAGCCAAATGCCTAAGAAGTTTTCATTTTTGCTAGTACTGAAATTATTCATCGGATTGCTGTACGTCAAGAAACGTTGACGTAAATGCAAGCGATAATTAAAACCTCTGAAAAAGCCTTTAATCCCCGATTTATGTTCAAAAATGTTGTAATTCACCTCATTATAAAGTGAATCGGCTGCTAAGGCAGTCGGCGTAGTGTCTGAATACGTTTGGGCGTAAAACCCTTGTGACAAACTGGTGCTGTATAATTTGTCCACATACTGACTTTTGCGACTTTGGTAGTCCAACACCTGAAATACTTGAAATGCCTTATAGCCCACATATTCGTGATAAGCGTGTAGGTTAATCCATTTGTCACGAGTAGAAGCCGATTTCAATAAAGCACTGTTGGTCGAATAACGAAGCAATGAATCGTAACTAATACCCTGTCTTAATACACCGCCTTCATCGTTTGAATTGTGGTCAGTAAGGTTGGCATGAGCTAAAATTAGGTACTTCTTATTTTTTGTCTGGAAATTAGTATGCAACATAAAATCCCAGTGACCAATGGCATTGTCGTTGGACGTAGTGGTCGAACCCACCAATTGTTTGGTGGCAGTAATCCGTTGCAGACTTAGCCCAATGTTCCAGAGGGAATCAATATTTCGGTTGAAATCGAAGCTTAGAATATCCTGTCCAGCACCACCGTTGGCATAATACACCTTTGAAAAAGGCGATTTGGTGTTGT
>JBMLRK010000176.1:0-5637 GCA_049241065.1 Spirosomataceae bacterium | reverse complement strand
GGATTTATTAAGGTGATTGGATTCATATTGTTACTGATGCTCATGAGTTCATTTTCAATTCTTTTGAAAATTTATTTTAAAAAGAAAGATAGTAAAAATAACTTGTAAAAAGGACTAATCAACTAAAACCCTATAATTAAAGTTTAACTAGCATAAAAAAAGCTAAAAATATTTTGTGTGAACTGTATTTTTGAGTATATTTGCTCGTAAAATTTGTATAGCACAGTGTAGCATTGTATAAGACAGAGGAAAGATTTGCTAAACTTCTATCTTAATTTTCGAATTTGTTTATAAAAATGGTTAATGGTGTACAGTGTCTGTCGGAGACTAATGGTCTCCGCAGGCAATTGTCTTTAACTTATAAAAATATATACTTAAAAGGTCATCTATCGCATAGATGACCTTTTTTTATGCGATTTAGTTCGTATATATAAGTATTATTTCGAATGGATAGACGAAGGTTTAATAGCTTATATAACGTAATTGTTGTTAGAAAATGAATTATCCAAATTAAGTTTTTATGAACAGAATTTTAACTTTTATTAAAAATAATCTAAGTTGAAAATTTCATAAGTTGTATTTTTTGTTTAAATACTAGGCTGTTTTTTTGATTTTTATGCTTTGATGAAAAAAACTACATGAAATATTTCCGAGTTACTAAACTATTCGCTTATCTTGCCCAAGTAATTAGTTGATTTTAATCATTTATCACATTCTTCTGAGGTGAAAAGCTTATTCAACATATTTTTTATCATACTTGTTGTTACTAGTAAATTAGTAGCATCATCTGCTGGATTTGATCATTCAGGAGAAGGGGGGAGTATGGTTAAAAAGTGTTATGTGAGTGCCGCACACAATACTCAACACACTTCTCATGGTGAAGAAGAGTTTCGTGAAACAGAAGAAACAGAAAACGATTCTAAAGATGATTTAGATACTTCCTTCTCGTGGGATGTAACAAATCATAGCTATCACTCATTACTATTATATTTTTTCTTTGAAGCCCAAAAGCAAATTTCGTTCAGAAATTCATTGGTGCTTTCCTTTTCTTCGCAGCGACGATTTGTCCTGTTCCAAAATTTCCGTATCTGATTTCTTGTAGGTCTTTAGGTCAAAGTATTCACTTTGATGTCTCTTTAGGTGTATTTTCAGCACACCGTTAAGACCTTATATATCCCTTTTTATATTTTTTATTGGCACAATCAACGTACTTACATCTGTTTGTAGATGTTCGTGTATGTCTTTGTGTATCAGTTTCTTGATAGAATAAATCTTTACGTATTCATTCATGTCCAAGTATTAATGATTCCAGCAATGAACCAGCAAAATACAGTGTTTAATGAACATGATGTACTTCATTCGTTAAAACACTATTTACCTGCTCAATCTCCATTAAAGGATTTTGTTCACCACAATACCTTACATGCGTTTCAAGATTTGCCCTTTTACAAGGCAACACGAACAGCCTCTGAGATTTTTGGATACAAGGTTTCGTTGACTCTTGAAGAGTACCGTGATCTTTATGCAAAAGGTCGTATTAGAGAGGATATTTTGAATGATGTGCTTGTAAAGCACAAAGGTCAGACGGAAAAAACATGGTGGTTGAATAAATTATTATCGCAAGCGTATGATAATTCATTTTCTTCGAGAGTTGGGACATTTCGTGCAAATTGGAAGAAACAGTACCGAATTGATTTGGATTCGATTGTTCAACCAACTTTGTTCAGAACGCTTTGTAGCTATCTTGACCAAGGGATTTCAATTTGGAATTTTCCTGTTAAAGATAAAGCATTTTTGACTTCGTTGAGAGAGATGGAACGCTCTAGCTTTTCAAGTCTTTTCAAAACAAAGAAGGTAAAAGAGTTATTTCTTCATTCAACCTGTGAGATTAGTGAGTTGTTAGCTTTATTAGTGGGGGACGAAAAGCTTTATACGCAGTATTTATACGATCAACAATTTTCGCATCAGGGTTGGTCAGGTATTGTTTCAGCGATAGAGGACCAACCAAGTACCTTATTGGATACCCGTCAAATTACCACACACGATTTAATAGTTTTTGAATTATTACTCGAATTAGATGCTCTTTATGCCATTTTGGGTGATAATTGGTTGCCACTTAGTAGTACAATCGAAGAGGATTTAATTGATTTGTTTGCCGATGTTCCAGAAAGAGAATTGGATACGGTCTTAAACCTTTGGCAGGAAGCTTTTGAGTGGTCATACTATGATGAAGCATTAGCGGGTTTGCAGATTGGAATGAGTAAGAATACGGCTAAAAAACCACAAAAAAGAAGTTTTCAAGCCTTGTTTTGTATAGATGATCGTGAGTGTTCGATTCGTCGTCATGTAGAAATATTAGATGCCAATGCCGAAACATTTGGAACGCCAGGCTTTTTTGGAATAGAGTTTTTCTACCAACCTCAAAATGGTAAATTCTATACCAAAGTATGTCCAGCTCCAGTTACGCCAACGTATTTAATCAAAGAATACGATGCAACAAAGCGTAAAACGAAAGACCCACACTTTCATAAGGGTTCAAATAACTTTTATAGTGGCTGGTTGATTTCTCAGACCCTAGGATTCTCTTCTGCGGTAAAGCTATTTTTTAATGTCTTTAAGCCAACGATGAGTCCAGCAACGTCATCGTCTTTACAGCACATGGATAAATATGCTAAGTTGACGATTGACTATGAGCAGTATAAAAAGCATGAGAATGGACTTCAAATTGGGTTTACCGTTGAAGAAATGGCTCAGCGTTTAGAAGGCGTATTCAAGAGTATCGGTTTGGTAAAAGACTTTGCTCCAATTGTTTATTTAGTTGGTCACGGTGCAAGTACGATTAATAACCCACATTATGCAGGTTATGATTGTGGTGCTTGTTGTGGTAGAGCAGGTTCTGTAAATGCTCGTGTTTTTAGTTCGATGGCCAATAATCAGCGTGTTCGTGCTATTTTGAGAACTAGAGGTATCGAAATTCCTGATGAAACGCAATTTGTGGGAGCATTACACGATACAACTCGTGACGATATTGTGTTCTTTGACGAAGACATTTTATCACCACAAAATGCAGAAAGCCATGAAAAAAATGAGGTAATTTTTGCGAATGCACTAGATGGAAATGCGAAAGAACGTTCAAGACGTTTTATGTCGATTGACACTAAATTAAGTGCTTCTGAAATTCATGAGAAAATACGTTTGCGTTCGGTGTCCTTGTTTGAACCTCGCCCTGAATTAAATCATGCGACCAATGCCTTAACCATTGTGGGAAGAAGAGAATTATCGAAAAAGGTGTTCTTAGACCGTCGTTCATTCTTGAACTCGTATGATTATGCGATTGATCCAGAAGGAAACTATTTATTTAATATTCTGAAAGCAGCAACGCCTGTTTCTGGAGGGATTAACCTAGAGTATTATTTCTCACGAGTTGATAATCAGAAACTTGGAGCGGGTACAAAACTTCCGCATAACGTAATGGGGCTATTTGGAGTTGCCAATGGGATAGATGGAGATTTAAGACCTGGGCTACCTAGCCAAATGATTGAGGTACATGACCCTATCAGAATGTTGTTTATTGTTGAACATTTGCCAGAGGTAGTGCTATCGGTTATTCAGCGTCTGCCTGCGGTGTATGAATGGTACGTGAATGACTGGGTGAAATTGGTGGTGATTAATCCTGAAACACAGCAATTATTTGTGTTTAAAGAAGGGGCATTTGCCCCTTATGAACCAATTACTAAGCAAATAGAAATAGTTTCTAATATTGAAACCTTGGTTGAGTCGCATCAAGAAAATTTTCCAGTGTATTTAATCTCGTAGTCCATGACATCGCTAATTCCCTATTTTATATTTCTTCCACTGATAGGCTTTTTTATCAGTTTGCTGATTCCAGATAAAAAAGAAACAGCTATTTCTGCCGCTGCTTTTTTGACAGTTGGTATTCACCTTGTTGCTGCTATTGCGTTCATCGCAGTTTGGTTTTTACAAGGTAGTCAAGTTTTAAATCAAAAAGATTTGTCTTTGTTTCAAGACTTTGGCTATGATTTCTTTATTGATTTATATTTTGATGGCATTACGGCAACTTATTTGTTTGTAGGAGCATTTCTAACTTTTATCGTAACGGTTTATAGTCGCTATTATTTGCACCGTGAAGACGGATACAAACGCTTTTTTAACACCGTTTTGTTTTTCTATTTCGGGTATAACATTGTGATTTTTTCAGGTAATTTAGAAACCCTTTTCATCGGTTGGGAAGTACTTGGAATATCTTCGTTCTTATTGATTGCCTTCTATCGAAATCGTTATTTACCTGTAAAGAATGCTGTGAAAGTATTCTCGGTATATCGTATTGCAGACGTAGGTTTAATTCTTGCGATGTGGATGAGTCATCACCTTTGGCACGAAAACATCACCTTCTTGAAGTTGAATAATGCTGAATTAGTTCATGAGCATTTACAAAATCATAGTTGGATTGGTGTATTTATTTCAATGATGATTTTGATTTCGGCAGCTGCTAAATCTGCTCAATTACCATTTTCTTCGTGGTTGCCACGAGCGATGGAAGGGCCAACTCCTTCGAGTGCTATTTTCTATGGTTCATTGTCAGTGCATTTTGGCGTGTTTTTGTTACTGAGAACCTTCCCTTTTTGGGAATATCAATATTCGGTGCGTGTGATGATTGGTTTAGTAGGGGTTGTAACGGCAGTCATCGCTACAGGAATCGCCCGAGTACAATCGTCCGTAAAAAGTCAGGTGGCTTATGCTTCTATTTCACAGATTGGGTTAATCTTCTTAGAAGTGGCTCTTGGGTGGGAAAAATTAGCTCTTTTCCACTTTGCGGGAAATGCCTTCTTACGTACCTATCAATTGCTAGTTTCTCCGTCTGTGGTAACGTATTTGATTAGAGAACAGTTTTACAATTTTTCTCCAAGGGATTTGTCTATCGAGGCATCGTTCCCTAAGAAACTACAGAACTCGTTGTACATTTTGTGTTTGAAAGAGTGGAACTTAGATTCGATGATGTATCAATATTTATGGAATCCTTTGAAATGGCTAGGGCGAAAATTAGATTTTTTAACCGTTCAACGAGTATTAATTATCTTTTTTGCTACCTACGGTGTTGGCATTTATCTACTTCTTCATCAGGAGTATTTAAGTGAAGGAGTGGAGCATTCGCTACCCATATTATTCTCATTCATCGGTTTAGTGATGGTCTTAAAAGCGTTTTCAGAAAGAAGAAAAACTCGTTTAAGTTGGGTAATGATTGTGATGAATCACTTTTGGGTTGCTTTAGCGGTTTCATTTAACGAGCATTATAAATTTAGTCACAACTACATTTATTTAGGAGGCATTATTGTGTCGGGCATATTGGGTTATTTCATTTTACGTAAAGTGAAAGCGATTGAAAATACCATTGATTTAAGCCAATTCAACGGACATGTATATCGTCATCCACGTTTAGCCTTTGTCTTTTTAGTTGCTTGTTTAGGACTTTCTGGATTCCCAATATCACCAACGTTCATTGGAGAAGACTTGATTTTTAGCCATATCCATGAAGACCAATTTTTCTTAGCACTTTTTGTTTCGTTGAGTTTTATTATTGATGGATTAGCAATCATGCGTATTTACGCAAGGGTATTC
>JBMLRK010000175.1:0-37476 GCA_049241065.1 Spirosomataceae bacterium | reverse complement strand
AATAAGCATCTTTATACCAAGATAATAAGAAAAATATGACTTACAAATCGTTGAATGCAAAAGAATTACTTAGTATTAATACGTTGGGAGGCTTAAAAGTCACAGGCTACCAGCCAAAATCCATTAAACAAGAATTACGGGATAACTTAATCGTCAAAATCAAAAATAAGGAAAACGTTTTTGAAGGGATTTGGGGTTATGAAGATACCGTTATTCCTGATATTGAACGAGCGATTTTGTCGCAACACCATATCAATTTATTGGGTTTACGTGGACAGGCTAAAACCCGTATTGCTCGTTTGATGGTTAATTTATTGGACGAATATATTCCTGTGGTTGAAGGTTCAGAATTGAATGACGACCCGCTGAATCCTTTGTCTCGTTATGCCAAAGATTTGATTGCAGAATTGGGTGACCTTACGCCTATCTCATGGATGCACCGTGACGACCGCTATACGGAAAAATTAGCCACGCCAGATGTGTCGGTTGCTGACCTTATTGGTGATGCTGACCCGATTAAAGCGGCTACCCTAAAATTACCTTATTCGGACGAACGTGTGATTCACTATGGATTAATTCCTCGTTCGCACCGTTGTATTTTTGTTATCAACGAACTACCTGATTTACAGGCTCGTATTCAGGTTGCTTTGTTTAATATTTTGCAAGAAGGAGACATTCAAATTAGAGGTTTTAAAGTTCGTTTACCGCTAGAAATTCAGTTCGTCTTTACAGCCAATCCAGAAGATTATACCAATCGTGGTTCTATCGTAACGCCTCTAAAAGACCGTATCGACTCGCAAATTGTGACGCACTATCCAAAAACCTTGGGTATCGGAAAGAAAATCACCTTGCAAGAAGCCAAAATTAAAGACGAACAAATCGAACGCATTGCCATAAATGCCTTGATGGACGATTTAATTGAGCAAATTGCCATTGAAGCCCGTTCGTCGGAATACGTGGATGCTAAATCAGGGGTTTCTGCTCGTATGACGATTTCAGCTTATGAAAACCTCTTTTCGGCAGCCGAACGTAGGGCTTTATTGAATGACGAAGACAAGACTTACATCCGTGTAGCTGATTTAATTGGGGTGATTCCAGCCGTATGTGGTAAAGTGGAATTGGTCTATGAAGGTGAAGTAGAAGGGCCTGTAATTGTGGCTCAAAACTTAATCGGCAAAGCGATTCGTACGCAATTCTTGAACTTTTTCCCCGACCCAGAAAAGATCAAGAAATTAGCCAAAGACAAAGCGGGCAAAAACCCTTATAAGCCGATTTTAGATTGGTTTATGGATGGCAATACTATGGATATTTTAAACGACAGTGCGGATACAGACTACGCTGCTCGCTTATCAAGTATCGACGGATTGGACGAATTAGTGGAGAAAATCTACCCTACTTTTGAAGGTAGAGAAAAGCTATTTATGATGGAATTTGTCTTACACGGATTAGCAGAATTCTCTATGATTTCTAAAAAAACCGTAGAAAAAGGACTAACCTTCAAAGACTTAACAGACTCTCTTTTTGACCTCGACAATTTCCGTTTTGAGGAGGATGATAATTAGAAAATTAGGAGCTAGGCGTATTGCTTAGCTCCTAATTTTGTCAAAACCAAAATTTCATATTGGACAAATATTGTACCAATTTTAACAGAACACCTCATTATTAAACATATACGCCTCAATTACACCCATCTTTCCAAGCATCAGATTAAACCAAACGCACTCAGACCGACATTACACCCACAACTATTATCTATCCATTATTTTTTGTACAATACTTATTGCAAACCAATATTATCAAATATCAAAATCTGGCAAGATAATTGTGGAGTAATAAGTGCTAAATAATACACTCAACAGTTATTTTCAAGAGCTTTACCCGATATTATAAGTACTCAGACATATTTAACAAACAGCAACCATATTTTTGTTGAAACCTAAAAATCAACAAGTTATAACAATTGCACTTCTATTAAATGTTAGCGAAAATGTGTTTAATTACTTACGGTCAGCTATTACTTTAAGTTGTTGTGAAATTTATTTTAGTACGGCTGAGCCAATAGTTTTATCCGCCACACCACTATTGGATTTATCGCTCTTACAACGAAACAGTTAACTAAATTGTATTTCTCATGTTCCACTTTTCATTAAGTAAAAGACACTTCGTAGGCGTATGCCTGAGCACAATGTTTTTTCTACTCCTCTCCATTAAAGGGAAAGCCCAAGTCGTTCTATCCTTAAGCTACCAACCCTCTACTTCATCCCAAACGAGCGAATTAGCAGGTAATTACTGGACGATGCAACTAAATTATTCCGTTTCAAGTACCACAGGTTCAGCCAATGGGGTCAAAATTACGATTCCACTACCCGATGAAATAGACGATGCAGCTGCCGTGACAGGCACAAGTCATGCACCTACATCTAATTTTGTTTTCAGTAATGTGACAGGGGCAAAAAAAATGACAATAAACTTTGTCAACCCAGTAGCATCAGGCTCAACAGGGGTACTAGAATTCAAAATGCGAACTCGAAACGGTACTGTACCGAATGGTACGGTCATACGCACATGTGCTACTTTAACAGAAAGTGGAGGTGCTACTTCTGCTGACAAATGTAACGATATGAGCATTATAGCAGGTCAAATGTTTTGTGGATTCAAGACGTTAAAATTTGGCAAAGCCATTGGATATCCAATCACATATAGAATTGCCTTAGCTCAAAATAAGGAATTCCCCACCAGTATTAACCTAGGAAGTTTAAATCTTTCTAATATTTCAATAACAGATACTTACCCAGCTGGAGCAACATTTATTGAAGCAAAGGTAGTTAATAGTGCAGGTACTACCATTCCTTCCACAATTACCAATGGAGCGAACTCCGTAACGGCTACCCTACCAGACTTTAACATCACCACTGGTTCTGGAGCATCATGGATTACAACGCCCTATTTTTTAGAAGTTACCCTTCAGTATGATAGTCCTACATTCGATACAACAACACCTATCACCAATACGGCATCTATCACGTTTACGCCCGTTGGTATGAGCCCAGTAACGTTAACTGACGGAAGTACAACCACAAATTGTACAAGTGATTTGATAGAAACGCATACTCTTCAAGTACCTTCTGCCAATGCAACGTTAACAAAATTAGCAGGTGGAGTTCCTTCATTTTCGGTTAACTCAGGAGGTGCAGTTGGATACTTCGTTGGGTTTAATAACTCAGGTTCGATTCCCTTAGAGAATGTTGAAGTTATTGAAAATATACCAGCAGAATTAACGCTATCGAACGTCTTGTTCAACTCGTGGGCAAATGAGATTACAGCAATTCAGTACATCACAAACCAAAATTCGACGTGGACGAACTGGGCATTGGGTAATGGCTCAAACTACATCAACCCGCCAGCGTTAGCACAGGGTGAAAAAATCACAAAACTAAAATTAATTATTATTAGTCCCTTCAATGCAGGTGCATCTCTGAGTGGTACGAATATGATTAACTTCGTAGCGAATTCTGTACCTAGTTCAACGGTGGTAAGCAATTGCTTGGAATGGAACAGTACTACAGCAGGACTTCCAACCAACAGAACTCTATGTAATTCTCAATATACTGTCAACCCAGCGGCAACAACGTCTAAAGTTTGGTATACCTCCTTTCATTCACCAGGCTGTCAAGCTTCCTATGTTACTGGACAGACTCTAACAATACAAGGTAGGGTTAGAGCTGAAACGGGGTTTGCTGATATAGAAAACCCTACAGCAGCATTTTATGTACCTTCTGGTTTTAACTATGTACCTAATAGCGAATCCTTTAACCCTAGAACGTCTGGAATAACCGCATCTCCAACATTAACAATTACTAAAAACCATCTATCCATGTCGGGCACTTCCTACGATTTATATCATTGGGTATTTCCTGTTGGTACCGTTCTACCCGTAAGTAACGACTTTGATGTGCTTGTGAAAGTTACGATAACTAACAGTATTCCAGCAGGGGTAATACAACCATTACGATTCGTTGCAGATGCTTCAAACTCATCAGAGAAAGTATCCGAAGCTATCTATGATTACGTTTTCACCGATACCAACGACTGGGATGGAGACAGTAACACAACAGAGCAATTTCGGGTAGCAGGTACTGCCAATTACTCATGTAATGTTATAGTTGCGGCATCAGTAGCAATGGAATCACTCAAATGGGTTAAAGGCCTATGCGATACAACTTTTTCTCGTTATCCTCAGTTCGGACTAACTGTACCTGGTGGAAATGCCGATTATAAATTAATCATCAAAAACACGGGTAACGTAGTAATGAAAGACATCAAAATTATAGATATACTTCCTTATATCGGAGATAAAGGTGTTATTGACCCATCGGCAAGAAGTACACAATGGAAACCAAATCTAGCAGATTCTATTTCTGCACCTGCAGGTATCATGGTTTACTATTCGACCGTAAGTAACCCATGTAGGGATGAAGTTAAACAACCATCAGACCCTTCACCTTTCCCAACAGGCTGTACAACAGCAAACTGGAGTTTAAATCCTCCAGCAGATATCACCAAAGTGCAATCTATTAAAATTGATTTTGGCACAACAACGCTAGCAGGTGGAGATTCCCTTGTATTTTCATGGCCGATGCGTGCACCCATCAATGCTCCGACAAACAATGAAATTGCATGGAATTCATTCGCCTTCGTTGCAACTAGAACAGATAATAACCAAGCAATTTTAGCAGCAGAGCCAATTAAGGTTGGTATTAAGGTTAAGAATGGTATCCCAGCATTCTATGGAGATAAAGTTTGGTTTGATAGCAATCATAACGGTATTCAAGACGCTACGGAAGGCGGGGTTGACGGAATAAAAGTAAAGCTATTTAAAACAACAAGCTTGACTGCAACTCCAAATCCTAACACAGATGAATTAGTTAACTTTAGCATCACTGGTAATGGTGGCTATTATCGTTTTTCTAATCTACAAGCTGGATTTTACTATGCCGTTTTTTGCTTGTCCAACGGTTATTCAATTTCACCTAAAAATGCAGCAGGTAGTACCTCTGAAAACGATTCAGATGGTAATACAAGTACTTACATGGGAGAACTTGCCACAATAACCCCTATTACCGAACTAACAGCAAATGAAGATGACCCAACTTGGGATCAAGGTATCTATTGTAGCATCTCTCCTAGCGTAACCCTATCTCAATCAGTTCCTCTGGGAGGATCTGCCACTTACACGGCTACTGGAGGTACGAATTATTTATGGACAGGGCCTAATGGTTTCAACGCAACAACTAGTACTGTCACTATTTCAAACGTATCCGCAGCCGATACTGGAGCTTATATTGTAAATGTTGATAACGGAGTTTGCTATGCTAGCTTATCGACAAGTCTATCGATTACCACATGTACCAAACCAATAGTAAGTATCACTCCCAAAACACAAACAGTCTGTCAAGGGAAACAGCCGAGTTCACTTACAGCATCTGGCACACCAACAACAGGTATCAAGTATTATTGGTACGGGCCAATCACTGATACCACCTCTAATTTAGGTGCTGTTAAAGATTCGTCCACTACTTTTATAATTCCAACACAGACTACAAGCGGTACTTATTATTATGCTGTTGTAGCCTATGGGTCTAGTACTACTTGTACTGATACTGCTTTTGCAATAATCAACGTGAACCCTAAACCATACGCAGGAAGCGATATTTCCTTACCTTGTGTGAACGGATTGCCAGCTACGAATACAACATTAGCGGCAACGCCTATTGCTGGGGGGCAGTGGTCTGCACTTGCAAGTAATCCATCTGGAGCAACTATTACATCACCATCCAATGCAAACAGTAGCGTAACAGGTCTATTACCTGGCACTTACAATTTTGTTTGGAGTGCTGCAACGTGTACGGATACTGTCACGGTTATCGTAATCCAATGTATTTGTGTACAACCTAGCAATGTGACAATTACTGCTACCTCAGCAACTTGTATTGGCTCTAATACTCAAAATGATGCTAAAGTTTCCATTACAGCTAATAATGCAGACAAGTTTGGATACTCCATCGGAAATAGTTACACAGGAACACCTTACGCCTCAACAACTGGCATTATCGTCAATAGTTTAGGAGCAATCAATGGACTGACAAACCCAACATCGCCACAAGTCTATACCATTAGGCTTTTCAATGGGAATGATAACTGTTACAGAGACGAAACAGTTACCATACAGCCCGTAGTGTGTCAAACACCTTGTGGAACACCTAATTGTTTACCAATAAGTGTAATGAAAAACTAACTGCCAGTCATACAAATAAAAAACTCGGCGATTTGGATAATCTCGCCGAGTTTTTTTATTACGCTTTCCATGAATCTGTAAGTAGAGAAAACAAACTACTTATAGCATCTTTTTCTGAGGTCTTACAATCATGCGTAACGATGAGTTATTACTAAAATATGCAGACATCCAGTTATATAGGGTTCTTAATTTATTACGATAATTAATTAACGACATGATATGAATAACCAACCATGCTAACCAAGCAATAATACCATCAAAATGTACTTTTGGACTCAAATCAGCAACTGCTTTTGCCTTGCCTATAATTGCCATTGATCCCTTATCGTTGTAAATAAACGGTGCAGGATTAGCTAATTTTTGTAAATTTTTAGCCAACAAAAGCCCTTGCTGAATCGCTACTTGAGCCACTTGTGGGTGTCCTACTGGGAAACTTGGGTCTGAATCCATGTAACAAGTATCGCCAATAGCGTAGATATTTTCAGTGCTTTGTACTTTATTGAACGCATCTACAATCAAGCGTTTACCTCTACCATAGCATGAAGCATCAATGCCCTCAAAAACCATAGCTGTTACCCCTGCTGCCCAAATTAGGTTCTTGGTAAAAATACTCGTCCCGTCACTAAATTTCACTTCATTGCCATCGTAATCAATCACTTGTTTACTAAACTGTACATTTACTCCTAATTTCGTTAACGATTGCAGGGCATATTCTTGCGATTTTTTGCTCATTGGAGTCAGTAAACTTGGTGCTCCATCAACCAAATAAATACCAGATAATGCCGAATTAACCAATTCTGGGTATTCTTTTCGGATAATGGTATTTTTCATCTCCGCAAACATCCCCGAAATTTCTACCCCTGTTGGGCCGCCACCCGCAATCACCATCGTCAATAACTTCTTCTTTTCTTCACGATCTTCAATCGTTGAGGCCTTTTCAAGGTGCTGCAATAACAAGTTTCTCATGTTTAACGCATCCACCAAGGTCTTCATCGGAATGGCATTCTTTTGTACATTTTCCATACCGAAGTAATTAGTATCTGTACCCGTAGCGAAAACTAAATAGTCATATTTTAGCGTTCCATTAGACAACTCTACTTCATTTGCTTCTTGATTAACACGAACGAACTCTCCTAACCAAAAACGAATATTTTCTTTCCCTTTCAATAACCTTCTGAATGGATAACTAATAGACGAAGGCTCCAAAAAACCAGTTGCAACTTGATAAATAAGCGGTGGAAAAAAGTGATAATTATTCTTATCAACCAAAGTAATCGAAAATTGGTTGCTGTCAACCAATGCTTTTGCTAGGTTTATACCTGCAAATCCTCCTCCAATAATGACAACGCTCTTTTTCATAATGCTGCATGATCTTGTCCTCTACCTTTCTTAGGTGTTCCAATTCTAGCTAAAAAAGATGAAAACTACGATATGCGTTTGTGATGAATTTCCTATTTATTTCAAAGTATAAATTTAGTCCATTCTTTAAAAAAGTGATTTATATCACTCAATATATTTTTGTTAAATTCTTAAAATAGTTATATTATTTCAATTTCTACCTCGAATAATCTTATTCATTTTTCGCACGACGAAATTTATATTTTTACAAGAAGCTTATCTGCCACAAAACAGCTCTATGAAATCTGAGTTTATTACGCTCTTTTGAAAAAATAGCTCACATAAATACCTAGCAAATTCTCAAAACATAGTACCCAAGCTATTTTTATTTGTAATAAAACACTATATTTATCATTTCTATCAGAATTAAATTTTACGAATTTCCCTGTCATTTAAACAACACTTCACATGAAATCACTTGAACAATGGTTTAGCGAATATGGTGTGAGCCATCAAAATCCAACCAACAAATTAATCCATTACATTTGTGTGCCATCTATCTATTTTTCAATTATTGGCTTATTGCAAAGCATTCCAAATGCTCCACTGCAAAGTCTATTAAATCTACACATTCCAGTCATTGAAAATTGGGCATTTGTAACCTTTTTGTTCGTGCTATTCTTTTATGTACGACTTTCCGTTTCGATGTCTTTAAAAATTACGGTATTTACGCTTGCTTGCTTATTCATCAATCAGTGGATAAGTCAAAAAATGTCCTTACCTCTATTTTCGCTGGGCTTATTTTCCGTTGCTTGGATTGGGCAATTCTATGGTCATAAAGTGGAAGGGAAAAAACCATCCTTCTTTCAGGATTTACAGTTTTTACTTATTGGCCCTGCTTGGGTGGTTGAAAACCTATTCGCTAAGAAAAAAAAGTAGCCCAACATACCTTCTACACTCCATTTGCTAGAATAGGACATAAATTAATATCTCCTTAAAATTTCACTAAAACAAGATTTGTTATTGTAAAAAATACTAAATTTACACTATTCACTCGCCTAATTAGGCGAGTGATGTAAACCATTTTTATAAATAATAAGATCTTGAAAACGCAAGCTATTCAATTACTCGAAAAGCTATGCACCCCTTTTGGTATTAGAGCATCCTTGAGCAACGAAGGCAATTATAATGCTGTGTTTGCACGAGATGCTGTGATGTCTGGTATAGCAGGGTTGCTGGCTGAAAATCAAACCATTATAGATGGATTGATTTCCTCTCTTTACTACTTTAAAGCTACGCAGGGTAGCAATGGGCAAATCGCCTCCAACTTCCAATTCGATTCACAACAGGTAACGCATGTTAGTTTCGGTACGCTAAGTGCTAAAATTGACTCGTGTACCTACTACCTCATCGGCATTGGGTTACTACTGCAAGAAGGCTATTTACAAGCCGAGGATTGGAAAGAATCAGTGCATAAAACCATCGAATTATTAAATTCGATTGAATATAACAAAAGACATTTGGTCTATGTGCCGAGAGGCGGCAACTGGGCAGATGAATATCCGTATGAAGGCTATTTACTTTACGATCAAGCTTTACGACTTTGGGCATTACGCCTCTGTGGAAACACGTTTGAAGAAGCCTCTTGGACAGCAAAAGCCAATCAGATAGAAGAAACGATTTTGGGCAATTACATTATTGACCCTAGCTACAGCACAGAAGGGATCAAATACCATCAAGTTGCCTACAAAAGGTTTAGCGAAAAGACAACCCTCCCTTACTATGCGTCTGGTTTCTCGCCCATTGGTTATTCTACGGTATTTGATTTACCTGCCAATATGCTTACAACCTTAGTGATTAAGCATGAATTTAATCAACGGGTATTTGAATGGATTGATGACGTATTTACATCCAAAGAGGCATTTCCTTCAGTTTTTTACCCGATTATTACGCCTACAGATTCTAATTGGGATGAAATTGCCAATTTTTATCTTTTTGTCTTTAAAAATAAGCCTCACCATTATCATAACGGGGGCATTTGGATGATTTGGCTAGGGTGGGCAGCACTAGCTTTGGCACAAAATGGGGAAGATGCTCGTGTACAGCAATTATACGAACGTTGTTTGAGCTATATTCAACACAACCCTGATTTCTGTTTTGATGAATACATTGATAGTTTAGAAATGAAGGTTGGTGGCGTGAAAAACTTGGGTTATACCGCTACTGGAATCGTGTTCATGGATATTGCTGCGAATCATAAAGAGCGTCTTCAAATTTTGAGAAAAGAAACGCAGTATGTGATGTAAGCAGCAAAACGTTATTAGTTAATAGTATATTTGTTATCAGGAGGTACTCAAAATCAATAGGTTAAGCCATTATCTTAGTACAGAAATATTAGCAAATAAATAATTTCAACTAAGTAGTGGGAGAAAATAACTTGGGGGAAAAACCTATAAGGTTTAGTTTATAACAACCTTATAATCAAACTATTTAACTAAAACCTTATAGGTTTAGCTAAATAATTTCGACTACTTAACGCTATAAAATCAAGTACTGAAACGGATACGAACTAGTTTCACATCCGTTTCAGTACTTGATAAAATTAGCTTTAGGCTTTTGGGTGAGCCTGTTCGTAAATTTTCTTAATTTTTTCAAATGAATTGTGGGTATAAACTTGTGTAGCAGACAAAGAAGAATGCCCCAATAAATCCTTAATAGCGGTAAGTTCGGCACCATTATTCAATAAATGCGTGGCATACGAATGGCGTAAAACGTGCGGAGACTTTTTGGAAAGTGTTGTCACCAAGGTCAAGTATTTTTTCACAATACGTTGAATCATAACAGGATAGGCTTGATTTCCCTTTTCGGTCACAAATACATATTCATGCTGAAGCCCAGCTAGGTTTTTAGCGTTTCGATACGTTTCAATTAAAGCTGCCAATCCATTCGTAAACGGAATAATACGTTGCTTGTTCCGTTTACCTGTGACTAAAATGGTACGATTATAAAAATCAATATCTTGCTCCTTCAAATCTATCAATTCCGATAAACGAACCCCTGTACCGTAGAAAAACTCTAAAATCAATTTATCTCTAATCCCTTCAAAACCTTCATCAAACTCAATGTCATCAAGGAGTGTATCCATCTCACTTTCACGCACAAAAGTTGGTAGGCTTTTAGGAGTTTTTAAGGCCGAAACCTTAATCATGGGATCTTTTTCAATTACTTTTTTCTTGAGTAAGAACGTATAAAAACTTCGTAAAGTAGCGATTTTACGATTCACACTTCGATTCTCTAATTTTTGTTCGACCAACGACACAATCCATGAGCGAATCATCCGATGATCGGCTAATTGAGGATGATGAAAATCATAAGACATGGCCAAATAAGTGGCAAACTGATTCATATCATTAGCGTAAGCAGTAACGGTATGTTCGCTACTACGCTTTTCGTTTCTGATATATTGCAAAAAAAAATTGATTACCTCCGTTTTCATAAACGAAGATAATCAATTTCTATATCTAAAAATAGTATGCTTTATAAGAATGCTGATTAGCTGGAGACGCATCTCCAATCCTTAAAAAGCATTTATTTCGAATGTAAGAATACTAAGCTTCTAAATTACCGTACATGCGTTGTTTGTAACTAGCACGGATAACCTCTGTACGACGAGAGATTGATGGTTTTTCAAAAGCAGAACGTCTGCGAAGTTGTTTAACAACACCCGTTTTCTCAAATTTCTTTTTAAATCTTTTTAAAGCTTTGTCGATTGACTCGTTTTCTTTGATAGTGATAATCAGCATATTGCGTATTTTTTTGTTTTCTGTAACTGAATTGAGGTGCAAAGATAAAAAGTAATAAGCATTTACACAAACATTTTAGTTAAAAGCTCGCTTTTTTGCCCATTTTCCTTGCAATAAACTAGTCAATAATTGCTTGTTCTACAAGTTGTTCCACTTGTTTTTCGATTCCCCAGCCTTTTGAAGGGAAAATCTGGAACAAAACTACTAAAATTAAGTCTTCTTTTGGGTCAATATGGTAATGCGTATAGTACATTCCTCCCCACTGAAAAGCCCCAGCCGAACTTGGTAATTTAGCGTGTCCTGTTTCGGTATAAATCTCAAAGCCTAAACCAAATTTGTTCTTATGATCTCTCAAGGTTAAATCGCCAATTTGATTCATCGTCATTAACTCTACCGTCTTTCTACTGAGTAAGCGTTTGTTGTTAAAAACGCCATTATTCAACAATAGCTGACAGATTTTAGCATAATCCTGTGCCGTAGAAGTTAACCCAGCTCCACCTGAAAAATACGTTCTTGCTCCTGAAATTGGATAATCAGTCCATTCAGAACTCGCTTTAGGAGAAATACCAGGTTCTTTCCCTATTTCTTCATAAACTTTCACCAAACGATCTTTTTTAGCATCCTCAATGTAAAAACCTGTGTCATTCATGGCTAAAGGTTCGAAGATTCTTTTCTTCAGAAATTGGTCAAAAGGCATTCCAGAAATTACTTCTACAAAATAGCCCAATACGTCGGTATTTAAGCCATAAGTAAAACGTTCACCAGGTTCGTGGAGTTTTGGTAACGCCGCCAAACGATTCATTGTTTGTGCGATGGTCTCATTTTTCACGGAAAAATAAAAAGGAATATTCGCTTTTCTATGAGGCTCAAACTGATAAGGAATCCCTGCGGTATGCGACAATAAATGACGAATCGTAATTTCCTTTTTAGCAGGATGCGTAATGTAAGAACTGTCTTTTTTACTGATACTATCTAAAATCTGAGGATTTTTAAAGGCAGGAATAAATTTAGAAATTGGATCATCCAAATTAAAGCGACCTTCTTCATACAACATCATAACGGCAATCGAAGTAATGGCTTTGCTCATTGACATCATTCTAAAAATGTCATTTTTCTTCATCGCCTTTTTTGCCTCTATGTCGTTCATTCCAAAGGCTTTGTCCATCACCACTTGCCCATGACGTGCAGCAAATACGACTGCCCCAGGAATACGTTTTTCAGCAATTTTCTCATTAATTAGCGTCTCCACACGAGCTAAACGTTCGGCAGACATTCCCACTTTTTCGGGTGCTTGTCCAGTTATAAACGTTTGAGGACGTTGGGCAAAACAACAGCTTGTGATTAAACACAACAAAAGGATTTTTTTCATAGGATACTTGTTAAATAATTTGGACAGATGAGTCTTGTGTAATTGTTAAAGAGACGCTACGCTAAAATAATACTCATAAAAAAAGCGATGTTTCCACCGCTTTCTATAAAATAGTTTATTATTCTCCCCAATGGTCAATTCCCTCATAAAAGTAACGTCTTATCACATAACGAATAGAAGAGTAGGTATTAATCATGGCTGTATGTACTTGTTTCTTATCCATCCATTCTAATTTTTCAATATCTTCTTCCACCTGCGGTTTCATTTCTTTGTCACTTACCAAATCCATGGCATACCATTTTGTTTGTTTTAAGATATGCTCATTTTTATAAGTGTACGTATGAAAAGTCGTACAGATTTTCTTTTCCAACGTCACCGAAACACCACATTCCTCCTCTACTTCTCGAACGCCTGCAATTTTAGAAGACTCGCCTTTATCAAGTTTTCCTTTCGGTAAATCCCATTTTTTCAAACGATACATTAATAGCAATTGTCCTTCTTTGTTTCGTACAACCCCACCAGCCGCTTTAATAACTTTGTATTGAGCCTTTATTTGATCTTCAATGCTATCTTTGTCTTCCGAAACTAACGTAATGGACTGAAAATAAGGCAATTCAACTTCTTTCAGAATGGCAAAAAGCCGAGCAACCGTTGGCAATAATACATTCACAATAAGGACGTGTCCTTCAAGTAATTCCTGCCGTACAGGCTCTAATTTAGCATCAATAAAATTATCAAACTCTGTGGTTGTAAGCGACTTAGCTTTTTTGGAGCTAATCACTCGAACAGGTCTATCATCTATAAATATTAGCATATTTGTGGCTCGGAATCTAAGTATTGTAAAAAGACGTTTGTAAGCAATTATCCATTGATACGCTTGTACAATTCAGTAGGTTTTATTTAGTAAAGTAAAGGTTTTACAAACACAGTGTTTACAATTAATTAACTTCATTTATGCAAAATTACGGTTTTGTTACCAAAACATTGCCGATACTTCCTAATTTTGCAAAGAAGTTTAATTTTAAGCCGAAGTTGGGCACACCGAACCCCTAAAAACTGACGAACAAAAACACAAAATGGAACAAAAAACACTCGCTCAAGACGTAGCCTCTATGCTACTAGAAGTTAAAGCTGTAAGATTAAGTCCAGATAAGCCTTTCAAATGGGCTTCGGGTTGGAATTCTCCAATTTATTGCGACAACCGTATTACCCTTTCATTCCCAAAAGTACGTACTGCCATCAAAAATGGTTTAGCAGCGGCAGTTCAAGCCTATTGGGGAGATGTGGACATCATTGCTGGTGTTGCAACTGCTGGGATTGCTCAAGGAGCTTTAGTGGCAGACTGGTTAGACTTACCGTTCTGTTATGTTCGTCCAGAACCTAAAAAACATGGAATGGGCAATCAAATTGAAGGAAAATTAAAACCTGGACAGAAAGTAGTATTAATCGAAGACTTGGTTTCTACGGGTGGTAGCTCATTGAAAGCCGTTGAAGCATTAAGAGAAGCCGGTGCTAATGTATTGGGGATGGTTGCCATTTTCACTTATGGATTCGACGTTGCAGTAAATAACTTTGCTGAAAAAGGCTTGAAATTTTATACCTTGAGCAATTACGAAACATTGGTTGAAGAAGCTGTAAAGCAAAAATATGTTTCTGAAAGTCAATTAATTACTTTACAAGAATGGAATCGTGACCCTGCTGTTTGGGGAGTTTAATTAAAAATAAATGAAGGTGTGTGAAAAGTGTAGAGTTTAATGTTCAAAGTATTTTGTAGCCAATAATAGTTATTATTTAGCCATAACAAAACGTTTGTCTTTAGCTTTCATCCGAGTGACAGTCGCTCATAAACTTTTTACACACCTCCATTCAATCTCATCTCAAGCACCGAATTTGCAAGCCAACAATATGACAGAAGTTGAATTAGAAAAAATCTTATTACGCCAAGAATCCACCCATCTCGAATACAAGTCTAAAATAGACAGTTCTTACAAAATAGCTCGCACCATCGCCGCATTTGCCAACACGTCTGGAGGTACTTTATTAATTGGAATTAATGACGATAGAACGGTAAAAGGCTGTTCTGAAGTAGAAGAAATCACCAAACTTTCTGAAGCTGCTGAATTATTAGTTGACCCACCTTTATCCTTGCAATATCGTTCAATAAAATATGGTGGAAAGAAAACGGTCTTAATCATTAAAATTGATGAAAGCCCCGAAAAGCCCCATAAAGTATTAGACGAAGAAGGCGAAAAAACCGTTTATGTGCGTGCCAACGACCAGACCACGCCCGTAGGGAAGGAAATGACGCAGTTGTTAAAGAAGAACGAGACAAATGTAAATGAGTCTCTTTTGATGCAAAACAACGTCAAATATTTGTTGATGTATTTGAAAAAAAACAGACGCATCACAGCGAAAGAATACGCCAAATTGGTCAATATTTCTGAAACAAGAGCCAAGAAGTTTTTAGAATCACTTACCTACGAAGGCATTCTTTTAGTCTTGAAAAAAGAAAAGCCTCCGCAGTTTGTATGTAAATTTTAGTGAACTATCAATTTCGTATCAATGACAATATCCTGTGGTTCAAGCGGAGCATCGTCTGGAGCATCAATAATTTGCAGGAGTAATTGAGCAGCCTTCTCTCCCATTTGATACGCAAATTGCTCGACAGAAGCCAAAGGCGGATTGTCTAAGTAAGCCGTAATAGGCAAGTTGGCAAAACTCACGAATGAAATATCTTTGTTAGGAACAATACCTCGATGTTTGCATTGTTGCATAGCATAAAGTGCTACGTAATCGTTAAAACAGAGTACCGCTTCTGGAGGCTCTTTCATCGCCAGCAGTTCATCCATTTTTTTACAGGTGTCCTCCCTACTTAAATCGGTTGATTTAATGTATTGTTGTACCACTGGCAAGCCCAATTGTTTAAGGGCATTCCAATAACCCATCAGTCGTTCGTCGCATATTTCCAAACTAGCGGGGCCGTTTAAAATGGCAATGCGGCGAACCCCACGAGCTTCCAAAAAAGCAATGGATTCAAACGCTGCTTCTACAATATTTCCTCTTACTTTATTTACCCGAACATCCTTGGGAACTCGGTCAAAAAATACAATTGGAACACCGTAATTCTCCAACTCTCTAAACTGATAATATTGGGTTGTTTCAGCAGAGATAGATGCAATGACGCCATCTACCCTACTACTTATAAACGATTTGATTGCTCGGTTTTCTCGTTCTAAACTATCTCTCGACTGGCTAATAACCACGTTATAGCCTTTCTCTGAAATCACGTCTTCTATCCCCGTAATCGCCTGAGAAAAGAATTCCTCCGCCAACTGAGGCAACACTACGCCAATGGTAGAAGTACGATTTTTCTTTAATAAAATAGCAGCAGGATTCGGCACATAGTTGAGTTTCTTCGCTACCGCAAAAACCTGTTCTTTCGTTCGTAAACCAATTCGAGGATGATTTTGCAAAGCCCTCGAAACCGTCGATATAGAAACGCCTAATTCCTGAGCAATCTGTTTTATGGTAACTTGTGATTTCTGCATTGCACACTATTCTTTTAATTCATTCAAAGTACAAAGTAACAAGAATTAGTACTCAAAACAAGTGCTAAATCCCTAACGTGACGATTTGAGAACGATTTAAAAAAAATACATCCAAAATTCTTTCGTTCTGTGCAAATGATTGTATCGGCTAATTACCTGATAGTTACCTTTAAAATGACTTTTAAAATAACTCATTATGGAAAAAGCTATTCTTTATATCCTAAAATTTATATTCCTTTGGAAGATAATCATAATCAATCAACTATCGCAAATGTACCCTTCTTGTATTGAAACTCAATTTGAAACGACTTTTGAAAAACAGCCTACTTTGGTAGTTAGAGCTCCTGGACGTATAAATCTAATTGGTGAACATACAGACTATAACGACGGTTTTGTACTACCTGCTGCCATTGATAAAGCGATTTACTTTGCTATTGCTCCACGTACCGACGCTGTCTGTAATGTGTTTTCGTTCGATTTTAAAGAAACTTTTTCCTTCGATTTAGATAACCTTATTGCACAACCAAGACACTGGGCAAACTATCTGATGGGGGTTGTCGATGAAGTAAAAAAAGCAGGTAATGACATTAAGGGATTTGACCTAGTCTTTGGAGGTGATATTCCGACAGGGGCGGGTGTCTCTTCCTCAGCAGCGGTAGAAACAGGTTTAGCTTTTTGCTTAAACGAACTATTTGCGTTGAATTTACCGACCATGAACATGGTAAAAATCGGTAAAGCCGCTGAAAATAATTTCGTAGGTGTCAACTGCGGTATCATGGATCAGTTTGCTTCTATGTTTGGCAAACAAGATTCGGTAATCCGTTTAGATTGCCGTGATTTATCGTACGAATATTTCCCTATCAAATTACCTGACCATACTGTTATCCTATGTAATTCTGGCGTTAAACATTCACTTGGTGACTCTGAATACAATACCAGACGCTTAGAATGCGAAGAAGCTCTTAGCATTATTGCAACTGCTTATCCTGCTGTTAAAAGCTGGAGAGACGTATCTTGGGAAATGTTAGCGAGTGAAGAAAGCAACATGAAAACCAATGTTTTCAAACGTGCAAGATACGTTGTAGGGGAAATTGAACGAGTAGTAGTAGCTTGTGATGCCTTAAACGCAAACGATTTAGCTACTTTCGGAAAGAAAATGTATGAAACCCACGACGGACTACAACATGATTATGCCGTAAGTTGCGATGAATTGGACTTCTTAGTGGATCAAACAAGAGACGACGAAGCCGTAATTGGTTCACGTATGATGGGTGGTGGCTTTGGAGGTTGCACTGTCAATATCATTGAAAAAAGTAAAGCCGCAGCATTTTTAGCACGCATTGGCGAAGCATACCAAGCAAAATACGGACAAGAATTAGTAACCTATCAAGTAGCACTAACAAACGGAACAGAACGCTTATAATACGATTTAGTTATCATGATGAAATTTGAATGTTAGGTAACAAGACGTTATTAGTTAGTCGTATATCTGTTATCAGGAGGCACTCAAAATCAATAGGTTAAACCATCATCTTAGTACAGAAATATTATTCATGGACTTAGATTTTAGATAAAATATATCTGGTACAACCTAACATTCGAATTTCAAAATCCATAATCCATCATCAATACAATGAATTTCGACGAAAATCCACATAGAAGATATAATCCCTTAACCGATAGCTGGGTATTGGTTTCACCACACCGTGCGAAACGACCATGGCAAGGACAGGTTGAAAAAATCACGAAAGAGGAAAAGCTTTCACACGACCCTAGTTGTTACCTCTGTGCAGGAAACACTCGTATCAATGGCGAAGTGAATCCGAACTACACGGGATCATTTGTGTTCGAAAACGATTTTGCTGCCTTATTATCAGATACTCCAGACGAAAGTTTTGAAGACGGTGAACTGTTCATCGCAAAATCTGAAAAAGGACTTGGGAAAGTAATTTGTTTTTCGCCTGCTCACGACCTAACAATTCCAGAAATGGAAGAGTCTGCCATCCGCAAAGTGGTGGACACTTGGGTAGATGAATATGAGTCAATCGGTGCGAAACCTTTTATCAATTATGTACAAATCTTTGAAAATAAAGGCTTTGCAATGGGTTGTTCAAATCCACACCCACACGGACAAATCTGGGCTCAGAGTTCTGTACCAGACGAACCGATGAAAAAGCAGCTTGCTCAATTAAAATACTGGAACAAGCACCAACGTTCGTTATTATCAGACTATCTAACGAAAGAACTAGAAAAGAACGAACGAGTTTTGTTTGAAAATGAGCATTTTGTGGCACTTGTTCCATTTTGGGCAGTATGGCCTTTTGAAACAATGATTGTTCCAAAGCGTAAAATGGCTCGTATCAGCGATATGACTTCCGAGGAACGTGACGCTTTAGCAAACGCCTACAAACGTTTAACCACTCGTTACGATAATCTTTTTGAAACCTCATTCCCGTATTCAGCAGGGATTCACCAAGCTCCTACGGATGGAGAAGCCCACGACGAATGGCATTGGCATTTTGCCTTCTATCCGCCGCTTTTACGTTCAGCAACTGTGAAGAAATTTATGGTTGGATACGAAATGTTAGCCAATCCTCAACGAGATATTTCAGCAGAAAAAAGTGCCGCAATTCTGGGAGGCTTATCAGAAATACATTACAATTTGAAAGAAGTTTAGACTAGCTTTCAGCAATAGTTATCAGTTAATAGTATATCTGTTATCAGTAGGCACTCGAAATCAAGAGGTTAAGCCATCATCGTAGTGTAGAAATATTAGCAAATTAATAATTTCATTAAATACCTGTTTTTTTGAAAAACTAATAACCATTAAGGAATTGAGTCTATTAAGTCTTATCATTATCACTCAATATTCTTAACTCCTTAATGGTTATATGTATTACCGAATGCTTTGATCTTTCAACGCTACACTTTTATTCACCTCCTTTTCTTCTTAAAATACATTCCGTTGAGACGATAAACGTTCAATCAATAAACCAATAATACGTTTGTTGATGGCATCTTCTTCTTCAAAATAACGAGTAAGCTCATCAACAGTGAAAAGTCCGACAACGATTCCCTGAAAATAACGTCTAATCTGAGTGTCTTTTTTTAGGGAATTCTCAATAAAAAGGAGTTTCTCTTGATCTGATAACTGAACAAACGCAGTTTTCTGCTTTTGGCAGTAATGTTTAAAAGTCGCAATGATAAGTGGATTTTGCCATTTTAAGATAGGACGTAATGTTTCATTCTGAAAATGCTCAACTGCTGTTTGTAGCCCTTGTTCGGCAATGATTGAAGGTCGTAAGCCTATTAATTGTGTATCTCTTTCCATATTCAGCTAACAATTCAATTATAAAATTGTTTCACTTACACAAACTGAACTGCTAACAAACTGATTGTTAGTCCCAACAAAGTTCCGGCAAGTACTTGTAGGGGCGTGTGGGCGTTGAGATGAAGTCTGGCAGAAATCAAAAAGCCCATCAATACAATCAGGATTAGAATCGGATAAAATAGATGTGATTCTTCAAAACGAATGGCAATTCCAATCATAGCACCTACCGTTCCGCTAATACCCACAGCATGAGCCGAAATTTTCCAAAAAAGACTGATTAACGCAACCATCGAAAGCGAAAACGTAATACTTGCCAAGATTAAAGAAATCTCTGGTAAATGCCCCCAGTTATCGTTTAATGAGAAAAAGGCGGTAATAGCAACGTAAATCACTACGGTAAGCAGATAAGGAATTCTACGATCTTCTAACTCATTCATCTCTAAACTCTTCACGACTTTAAGCCGATACAAGAAATAAATACTGATGGCAGGCATCAAAAAGGTGTGAATAAAAAGCAAAAGTAGTAAGGTAGATTTTATAGAAATAGCTCCTATCAGTGTTTGATTATTTAAGACCGATAAACCCTCAATTACGGTGGGCGACACATAAAATAATAACGTAAATAATATAGTTGGCATCAAAAGCGGATGCAGCAGAATAGATAAGAGTTTGGCTAATTTAGTAATCAAAATATAGTTGCTTATGTTAAGTGTCGATGGTAAGAAATTCATTGAGCAACAGTCTGTAAATCGGTTCAGATTAAACTTCACTAAACACAAAAACCAATGCTTATTCTACAAAAATAAGCATTGGTTTAAGAACTTAATATCAAAATGTCATTTAAAGTTGTTTTCGTAGGCGAGCAACTGGAATATTGAGCTGTTCTCTGTATTTAGCGACTGTTCTACGAGCGATGTTGTAACCCTTTTCGTTCAAATATTTTTCTAGTTTATCATCCGATAACGGATTCATTTTTGGTTCATTATCAATTAACTCTTTCAAGATATTTTTAACCTCACGGCTTGAAACATCTTCGCCAGAATCTGTGGCAATTCCTTCGGAGAAGAAGTACTTCAGCGGATACAATCCAAATTCTGTTTGAACCGCTTTCGAACTTGCTACCCGAGACACCGTTGAAATATCCATATCAATTTCGGTAGCGATGTCTTTCAAAATCATTGGTTTCAGCTTCGTCTCATCACCTGTCAAGAAAAACTCTTTTTGGTAATCTAAAATTGACCTCATGGTTTTCAGTAAGGTCTGCTGTCGCTGTTTGATAGCATCAATAAACCATTTCGCCGAATCTAGTTTTTGCTTGATAAAAGTAACTGTTTCCTTTATAGAGCGATTTGTTTTATCCGACTTATCGTAAGTCTCAAGCATTTCGTGGAAAGAATTACTCACTCGCAATTCAGGAGCATTCTTTGAATTGAGCATCAATTCCAACTTTCCATTATTATTATTCAGAATAAAGTCGGGTAGTAAATAATGAACCACGTTGCCATCCTCTTCGGTTGCACCAGGTTTAGGATTTAGTCGGGTAATCATTTTGACAGCTTGTTTAATAACGCCGTCATCAATAATTAGTTTTTTCTGGATTTTATCGTAATGTTTTTTAGAAAATTCGTCGAAACAATCTTCGATAATCTTGATCGATGCCTGAACTATTGGATCGTTTATATCTTTTCTATCCAATTGCAATAGTAAGCATTCTTGTAAATCTCTTGCCCCTACACCAGCAGGTTCAAATAACTGAATCTGAGCAAGTAAATCCTCCACTTCTTCGGCAGTAGTATAAATACCTTGCGTAAAAGCCATATCATTTACGATAGACTGAACGGATCTTCGTATATAACCGTCTGACTCAATAGAGCCGATTAATTGCATTCCGATGGTTTCACTAATTTCATCTAAACGGAGAAAACCAAGTTGCATCATTAGATGGTCTGTCAAGCTTGTAATCGTGGCAATGGGCATTTCTTTCTCCTCATCTTCTCCCATACCATCGCCCTGCATTTTGTATCCAGAATAGTCGTCATGAAGATAATATTCGATGTCTAAATCACGGCTACTCATATCAATATCAGCTAAATCCGTATCACTATAATCATCAAATTCCTCTGCTTCACGCTCCTTCAGTTCTAATTCTCTATCCAGCTCCATACCTTCCTCTAACGCAGGATTAATCTCCAGTTCTTCTTCAATACGAGCGTCTAACTCGTAAGTAGGAATCTGTAACAATTTAATAAATTGTATCTGCTGAGGCGATAAACGCTGCTGGATGGTCTGATTAAGAGACAGCTTTTGCATATATATTAAAAGTAAGGTACAACAGGATTACTTAGGACTATATAAAAATTACTGGCGGAACAAGCTATTGAAGTGTCCCTAACAAAAATAATGCCATTTTTTACCAAAAAAGTTAACATCGAATACGATACAAAGGCGAAAAGGTGCTACTTAAATGCAAGAAAGCTCATTATCAATTAAATATAAAAGTAAGCTTTTTTGAAAAAAAAACAAAATACTTTAGTTTTTCTACCAGTGTTGCCTGAAAAAACTTTTCAGTATGAACAATCGAAATTACAAAAGTCAGACGAAAAAAGCATGAAAAGGTCACACAAATTCGGTAATTGGCAGAATTGTTGGTATTTTTGGAACGAATTTAAGTTTTTAACACTATTTTTTTCAGTCAAGCGTTCCAGCATTTTAAAATTCTTGTTAAAAATCAAGAACATATTTTATAGATAGTATGCAAATTAAACAAATCTTAGCAGCAGCCGCAGTTGGCACCGAAATCACCGTGAAGGGGTGGGTTAGAACCAAAAGAGATTCTAAAAATGTCGTTTTCGTCAATATCAACGATGGCTCTGTAATTCATAATATTCAAGCTGTAGTTGAAGCTGGTATTGTTGACGAAGAAACACTAAAGCTTGTTACTACGGGTTCATGTATTGCTGCCACGGGTACATTAGTAGCTTCACAGGGTTCTGGACAGAGCGTTGAATTACAAGTATCGAGTATCCAAGTTTATGGTACGGCTGACCCAGAAAAATACCCTTTACAACCCAAAAGACACTCGTTAGAATTTTTACGTGAAATTGGTCACTTACGTGCTAGAACCAATACGTTCTCGGCGATCTTACGTGTACGCCATGCTTTAGCCTTTGCGATTCATAAATATTTCAACGATAATGGCTTCTTTTACTTACATACGCCAATTATCACAGGTTCGGATGCCGAAGGTGCTGGAGAAATGTTTAGAGTAACTACGTTAGACCCTAAAAATCCCCCACTAAACGAAGACGGTTCTATCAATTATAAAGAAGATTTCTTCGGAAAAGAAACCAACCTAACGGTATCAGGACAATTAGAAGGTGAATTAGGAGCAATGGCTCTTTCTAAAGTTTATACCTTTGGACCAACCTTCCGTGCAGAAAACTCCAACACAACTCGCCACTTAGCAGAGTTCTGGATGATTGAGCCAGAAGTAGCTTTCAACGAATTGGCTGACAACATGGAATTGGCAGAAGATTTCACGAAATACGTAATTCGTTATGCTTTAGAAAACTGTGCTGATGACTTGGCTTTCTTAGAAAACCGCTTGAAGGAAGAAGAGAAAAACAAGAAACAAGACGAACGTTCAGAATTGGCTTTAATTGAAAAGTTGAAATTTGTAGTCGATAACGAATATGAAAAGTTAACTTATACAGAGGCTATCAAGATTTTATTGAACTCTAAACGCCATAAAGAAGGTAAATTCCAATATCCAGTTGAATGGGGTATTGACTTACAATCAGAACACGAACGTTACTTAGTAGAAAAGCACTTCAAGAAGCCCGTAATCTTAACGAATTATCCGAAAGACATCAAGGCATTCTATATGAAACTTGACGAAGATGGTAAGACAGTACGTGCAATGGATGTATTATTCCCGGGTATTGGAGAAATCATTGGAGGTTCTCAGCGTGAAGATGACCACGATAAACTTTGGGCAAGATGCCAAGAAGTAGGTATTCCTCACGAAGCAATTTGGTGGTATCTTGAAACTCGTCAGTTTGGTTCAGCACCACACGCAGGTTTCGGCATTGGATTTGAGCGTTTGGTGATGTTCGTAACAGGTATGTCTAACATCCGTGACGTAATCGCCTTCCCTCGTACTCCAAAATCAGCAGAATTTTAAGCGTTCAGCTATTCATTGATATAATAAAGAGGTGAGTAAAAAGTCAAAAGTTTATGAGTGACTATCGCTCGGGTTAAAACTGGATTGATAACTATTATTTTACCAAACAGTTGTTCGTAAAATAATAGTTATCAACATTGAATAATGCGAAATATTAGTTGGCATTAAATGGTTTGAACTTTAAACTCTAAACTTTTTACACACCTTCTTTGCATTCTACCCCCTCCTTCCTCTCCTTATCCAAATAATTCTCCCAAAATATTTCCACAAAAACACTTGCAAATCAATTTTCAATATTTAACTTTGCGATACAAAGTAATTTGAAAATGAAAAAACATATAGACGACCTCAACGAAATACGTTCTATGATGGAACGCTCCTCTCGCTTTATCTCATTAAGCGGACTTTCTGGGATTTTCCCCGGCATCTTCGCCCTGATTGGAGCATTCTTTGCCTATCAGCGAGTTTCAGAAAATGATGGCTCTGCTTATCTGAATCTTAGTAGCAATACGGACTTATTAGCCTATTTAGTAAAAGATGGATTGTTAGTCTTGTTCTTTTCACTCATCTTTGCATTCTATTTCACGGCTCGTCAAGCCAAAAAACAAGGAGTTAGTCTTTGGGGAAGTACTTCCAAACGCTTGCTGTTCAACATGGCTTTACCCTTAGTGACAGGTGGCTTGTTTTGTATCATCCTATTGATGCAAGCCCCTCATTTAGTAGATGCAGCTACCTTGGTATTCTACGGTTTAGCGGTTATCAATGCGTCTAAATATACCTTTGATGATATTCGTTATTTGGGTTATGTAGAGGTTATTCTTGGCTTATTATGTGGTTTCATGGATGAATGGCGTTTGGGGATTTTATTCTGGGCATTGGGCTTTGGCGTGGCTCATATCGTGTATGGAATCGTGATGTATAAAAAATATGATAGTCGTTGAGTAGCGGCTGATGAGAAATGAAAAATTTAATTGCTGGTATTAATAAATCCTTTGAAAACCGTATTCGACTGGGCATTATGTCTATTCTAATGGTAAACGACTGGGTTGATTTTGGTGAACTAAAAGAGACATTGGGTGTAACCGATGGCAACTTAGCTTCGCATATTACCGCATTGGAAAAAGAAAAATATATTCAAGTGAGAAAAGCCTTTATTGGTAAAAAACCAAATACGTCTTTTCAAGCCACCTCCGAAGGAAAACAGGCTTTTCAAGCTCACCTCAATGCTCTTGAAGCCTTAATTAAAGGAATGTAAAAGGTACTATCTCAGTACTTTTTTTACATTCAATAACTTTGAAATACAAAGTACTTTTAAATTAAAAAACCATGATAAACAAGAAAATAACACTCCTAATCAGCATTATAGGCTGTACCTATTTGTTTTATGAACAAAGCTTAGGCATTAATACCCTCCTCTTCGACCTATTACTGGTTGGCTTATTGTCAATCGATCAAGAGCAACGACTCAAATTCAAACAACAATGGGCTATCGTCGGTAGCCTTTTATTAAATGCTATCGCTATTACGCTACAAAACAGCACCTTAGCGATAACGACTCATGCAATAACGGTACTACTCCTAGCGGGTCTTTGCTTTAGTTCTACACCTTCACTTTACATTTACTTATTCAACGGGGTTATCAATCTCCTATCTGCATTTTTAAATAATATCTGGCTGGTCATGGATACCTCCATAAGCCGAGAAACGCCGCACAATGGTAAAGGAAGCTGGGGGAAAAAACTATCGCTCTATTTCTATCCCATCGTAATTACCCTTATTTTCTTGGGTTTATACAGTTTAGCAAATCCTGTTTTTAGCTCTTTCATTCAAATTCCGTCGGTAAGCATTTCGACGAGCTTCATTATTTTTGTTTTGACAGCGACGTTCTTTCTAACCGCTTTTTATTATCCTTTTGGACATCAAGACAGTTTACGAGTTGATGCCAACTGCCCCGATAAGTTAAGTCGTGTGAAAGTCAAGGTTAAACAGGTCTTAGATACCTTAGCCTTGAAAACGGAGCTTCAACGTGGAGTCTTGTTGTTTATCATGCTCAATATTCTGCTCTTCTTTTTTAATGGCGTTGACCTCTTTTACTGGATTAACAAAAAGAGCCTTCCCGAAGGAGTGACATTTTCTGCCTATCTGCATCAGGGTGTTGAAACCCTAATCGTCAGTATTTTATTGGCAATTGGCATTATTCTGTATTATTTCAGAGGAAATTTGAATTTCTATGCTCGTAACCAGCAACTAATTCGATTTACCAACCTTTGGATTGCTCAGAATATCTTGTTGATTTTGAACATCGTTCACAAAAATCAACTCTACATCCACGAATTCGGACTGACGTACAAACGGATCGGCGTTTATTTTTATCTACTCTTTAGTTTTATCGGACTGGTTATCACCTATCTAAAAGTCAAAAACACGCAGACGGTTTGGTATCTTTTACGCAGAAATTCTTTTTACGGATTAATGATTTTGAGCATCAGTAGCCTTATCAATTGGGACGGGTTAATTGTTCACTACAACATCCAATATGCCAAACAGTTAGATGTAACCTATTTGCTAAATTTAAACGATTCGGTATTACCCGAATTGAATAATTTACTAAAAAGTCCTAAAACGAACCTTTCGGAAATAGTAACGGACTATACTAGCGAAAGCGATGGAGATAAAGACTATCCAAGCCTCGAACGAATCCCTCAACGTCAATTTATTGAAAACCAAGTAAAGCGATTCAAAGAAAATTACCCTAAAAAAGAGTGGCAATCTTGGAATTATAGCGATTATCAAACCTATAAACAGTTAGTAGGTAACAATGTTGAATTTTGAGTGATGGATTTTGGATTCAAAACACTGATAATTAATCATTTGAAAATCATACATTCCATTTTTTATATGAAAGCAACAGCACTTTGTTTAGCTCCTTTGGGTGGAAGTATTTTGGGCTTAATTTCATTTATGATAACTCATAGCCAATTTGAAAAAGAGGATAGATCTATTTTTTGGGGTTTCTTGCTCCTCACTTATATAATAGCCCTTATGGTTCAACTAGCCATTGAATTAGCCTTTCTTCTACTCAAGTTTTGCATACCATTTCGACTTAAAGAATATCTCTTTGTAGGATGTTACTGTACTGTTGGGGTTATGCTATTGGGTCAAAAGAAAACCTTTTTAGACGAACTAGGACTATTCTTTATCATGTACACCACTGGCAATATTCTCACTTATTACTTCCTTTATTTCAGGCATTCCCCTGAAATAAAGGAAACTGACGAACGTAAATAATTATCCCCTAACAACCATGTCTATTCAACGAATCAACTTGCTCGGCACGCTTCTGCTTATGTCGGCATTAGCTTTTATACTCTTTGTAATTAGCGTATTACAAACGAAAAACTTATTTTTCATGGGCTTAAACTGGAATTTATTTTTGGCATGGATTCCTATCTTTTTAGCCCTTTACGTAGAAAAGAAAGATTCTTTCGTAACTGTTACGGCAATCAGTGTACTGTGGCTACTATTTTTCCCGAACGCCCCTTACATCATTACCGATTTAGTTCATTTAACTCCACAAGGAGGTAATTTATACTGGCATCATCAAATCATGATTTTTAGCTATGCGTTTGTAAGTCTTGCCTGCGGTTTGTTGTCGCTTTATTGGATGCAGAGGGTTTGGACAAGGGTATTTTCGCAACGAATTAGTTTTTGGGCTGGGTTCGCTTCAATAGGTTTATCGGGCTATGGTATTTTTTTAGGTCGAATAGAACGCTTAAATTCGTGGGATTTATTTGTACATCCCTTTAGCCTAGTACGCCTGATCCTACATTCGGCACGAAGCTTCACAGCCATTTTGATGACGGTAGAATTTTCACTTTTTATCGGTTTGGCCTATTGGATGTTTTACAGTTTACTTCGATTTAAAGACGAATAAAGCCAAGCAATTTAAGCTCAGTAACATGATAAACATCCCTAAATTTTTAAAAAGTGTTCCTTTTGCATGGAATGGCGTAAAATTACTTTTCTCGTCAGAGAACAATGCGAAGATTCATTTACTCGCCATGCTTGTTGTCGTAATTTCGGGCTTTATTTTATCCTTTACCGAAGGCGAATGGTTGGCTGTTATCTTGTGTATTGGAGGAGTCATGGCACTAGAAGCGGTTAATACTGCCATTGAAGCCGTGGTAGATTTAGCGTCTCCCGAAGTTCATCCCTTAGCCAAAAAGGCCAAAGACGTAGCCGCAGGAGCAGTACTTATTTTTGCCGCTTGTGCCATTGTGGTAGCAGGTATTATTTTGTGGAAGCATTTGGGTTAAGCTGTTTTAGCTTTCTCGACACGGGTGAATGAATTCACCCGCTAAGTGGAATAATAAAGAACAAACAGCTTTTACAAAAAAGCGTCAGATAGTTTAGCTTACTACCTGACGCTTTTTTTATTTTTAACCCCTACCAAATCACTGCACGTTTGTCAGCAGGTAAGTACATTTTATTTTTATCACTAACATTGAAGGCTTTATAGAAAGGTTCAAAGTTCATCAAAGGACCATTGATACGGAATACTTCGGGCGAATGCGGGTCGGTATTCAAACGTACTCGCATCGACTCCTCACGGTCTTTGATTCGCCAAACTTGAGCCCAGCTCATAAAGAAACGTTGGTCTGGCGTAAATCCGTCAATTTTCTCGTTTGACTTTCCTTGTTCCGTTAATTTAAAGGCTTCATAAGCTAGGGTA
This sequence comes from Spirosomataceae bacterium, assembly GCA_049241065.1. Lineage (GTDB taxonomy): Bacteria > Bacteroidota > Bacteroidia > Cytophagales > Spirosomataceae > JALRIJ01. Next base: position 8,877 of record JBMLRK010000175.1, on the reverse strand, counting down.
ATACCTCCTAAATCGGCTAAATTTTCGCCTAATGTCAACTGTCCATTTACGTGTACATTGCCGAATAAGGTAAAGTTATTATACTGATTTACGACCATTTGAGCCTTGGCATTAAACTTCTTAGCATCTTCTTCTTTCCACCAGTCTTTTAAATTTCCGTCGGCATCGTACTGGCGACCTTGATCGTCAAATAAGTGCGTCAATTCATGTCCGATAACACCACCAATTCCACCATAATTAATAGCATCGTCCGCATTATTATCGAAGAAAGGAAACTGCAAAATTCCTGCTGGGAAAACGATTTCGTTAAACGACGGATTGGCATACGCATTTACGGTTGGAGGAGTCATTCCCCATTCCGTTTTATCGACAGGTTTGGTCAATTTCTCCAACATTTCCTTTGTCGCATGACGGTTTGCCGACAACACATTGGCATAATACGTAGCACGGTTGATTGTTACATCGTCAAAGTTTTTCCATTTATCGGGATAGCCAATTTTATTGATAATCTTATCAAACTTCACCAAGGCTTTAGCTTTTGTTTCTTTTGACATCCAATCTAATTTCTCGATACGACTACGATACACTTTTTGCAAGTTCGTCACCAAGGTCAACATACGTTCTTTGGCTTCGGGCGTAAAATGTTTTTGTACCCAAATTTGTCCTAACAACTCCCCTAGATTCGAATCTACTTGGTTCGCCATTTTTTTCCAACGTTCCGATTCTACTTGTTGACCATTTAGAACCTTCCCATAAAATTCAAATCGAGCCGTTCTAAAAGCCTTCGTCAGATAAGGAGAAGCAGCATTTAAAACATTGATTTTCTCACGGTTCTTAACCACCTCAATAGGAGTAGTTGTCAATAATTTACCCATTGCGGTATAATATTCGGGTTGTCCCATCAAGACTGAATCAGTTTTCACCTTCATTTTTTGAAGGAAAGAAGCCCAGTCCATCGAATACACTTTTGCCAAATCAGCAATCGCATATTTATGATAATTTTTAATCGGGTCACGCAATTCAACAGGCGTTTTGTGCGATGCTGATAAAGCCTTTTCAAAAGCCAATACCTCTTGAGCTTGTTTAGCCGCTAACGTCGCTTCTACCCCCGACAGTTTCAAGAGTGTGGTGATATAAGTTAAATAGGCTTCTCGTACCTTTTTTGTACTAGGTTCATCGCTCGTATAGTAGCTTTTTTCGGGAAGCCCTAAGCCACCTTGCGAGAAGTTAATGCGGTTTTTAGTCGAATTTTTATCGTCCGCTCCCACATAAAAGCTAAACAAAGCCCCGCCTAAATTGTCTTGATCAGCCGCCACATAATCCAAATAAGCCTGTGGTGTTTTGATTCCCTCAATTGTCTTTAAAGTAGGCAATACAGGGTTTATTCCTGCTTTTTCGATGGCAAGGGTATCCATTCCTGAAGCATAAAAATCCCCTACTTTTTGTTCAGCAGAACCTTCTGAAGAGCTTTTTGCAGCTAACTCTTCTAAGATAGCTTTCGTTTTCTTCTGATTTTCTTCGTTAAGGGTGTAAAAAGACCCCCAACCCGACTGGTCGTCAGGGATTTTGGTATTTTTCAACCAAGCTCCATTGGCATACTGAGCAAAATCATCCGCAGGACTAGCGGTTGTATCCATCCCTGCTTTATCCAGAAACGAAGCACGAACAGCTTCCTCCGAATGCTTTGAACCACAATTGCTCAGCAACACAACAGACGCTGATGCAAGAAATAATTGTTTTAACTTCATTTATTGATGATGTTTAAAGAAAAGTTAGGGCTTGACTAGCCCTTTCCTCTCGGAATTTAATTTAGGTCTCTAAGATAGATAAAATCATTGGAGTATGCTTTCTCAGAAGCCTTTTATGTTTTTTTAACGACTGACCTCAAGACGAAAGTGTTTAAGAAAAAATAGTGAGGATTTATTTGATGGTAATAAATTTCATATAAAACCGAATTCTTGCTATTTTTGTCGATATTGAATTCTAAAACGCTGTTTTCATCTAACTCACCCGATTTTTCTTGTGCGTTCTGTGAAAATAGCTAAAAAATAGCATGAAACGCCCATCCATACCGAAAAAATTGACATACAAAGGTATAATTTAGCGTTCCATCTGATACCATTTAAAACATAACTGAAATTACAATCAGATGAAAGAATACGGAACAAACGTCCAAAAACTAGTAGAATATATCCTCTTGATTCAAGACAGAGAGAAACGCACTAAATATGCGTATCTTTTGGTGGAATTGATGCGTCAGGTTCACCCGAATATGAGAGACAATCAAGATTACTCCAATAAACTTTGGGACGATTTGTACATTTTATCCAATTTCAAATTGGATGTTGATAGCCCCTTCCCTCCTCCGTCTCCAGATGCCGTTGGAAAACGTCCGAAAAGCGTGCCTTACAATTTACATAATTTAAAGTTTCGTTATTACGGTCACAATGTGGAACTGTTAGTTGCTCGTGCAATGGCTGAGCCAAACGAGGAAGAGAAAAAAATATTAGTCGCTCACATCGCCCGACTGATGAAAACTTTTTATCAGAACTGGAACAAAGAGGTTGTGGACGATAATGTTATTTGGGGACATATCTTAGAAATGTCAGAAAACTTATTGGCAAAAACAGTAGAAGCTATCTCTGGTAACGCATCATTGGGTAATTTAAGAAACAACAAAAGTAACAATTCGAACCCTAGCAGACCAAGTAACGGTCGTCCTTCACCGAGCAATAACAACAACAATAATCGCTCGAATGGTGGAAATAATATGAACCGTAATAATAATAACAACGGTCGTACCAACAACGATAATCGCAATAACAACAACCGTAACAATAGTAATAGCGGTAATTGGAGATAAGTTAATCAATCAACGAATATTCACGACTAACATCAATTTAAAACGAGATAAATGGCATCTTTTAAAGTAACAGGTGGCCGTCACCTTAAAGGCGAACTAATTCCACAAGGAGCAAAAAACGAAGCATTACAAATTCTATGTGCCGTAGTGTTAACAAAAGAACCTGTAACGATTCATAATATCCCCAATATCCGTGATGTAAACCAACTAATTGATTTATTGGGAGACATGGGGGTTCGTTGTACTCGTTTAAGTGAATCTTCGATTAAGTTTGATGCCTCAGAGGTAAATATGGACTATTTAAACTCTGAAACTTATAAGAAAAAAGCAGCAGCTTTACGTGGTTCTGTGATGTTATTAGGCCCAACGTTGGCTCGTTTCAAAAAAGGTCGTATTCCTTCTCCAGGTGGCGATAAAATTGGTCGTCGTCGTTTAGATACTCACTTCTTTGGGTTTATGAAATTGGGTGCTAAATTCAATTATAGCCAAGAAGAAGGTGGTATTTATGAAGTAGATGCGTCATCGCTTAAAGGAGCATATATGTTATTGGATGAAGCTTCGGTAACAGGGACTGCCAATATTTTGATGGCAGCGGTTTTAGCAGAAGGAACTACTACCATTTATAACGCTGCTTGTGAGCCGTATTTACAACAACTTTGTAAGATGTTGAACCGTATGGGAGCGAAAATCTCTGGTATCGGGTCAAATATGTTAATCATTGATGGAGTTACTGAATTATTTGGAACGGAACATACGATGCTTCCAGATATGATTGAAATTGGTTCATTCATTGGTTTAGCGGCTATGACACAATCTGAAATCACGATTAAAAATTGTGCGATTCCAGAATTGGGTATTATCCCACAAGTATTCCAAAAATTAGGTATCAAGCTAGAATTCAGAGGAGACGATATTTTTATTCCTGCTCAAGAAAACTACGAATTAGAGACTTTTATTGATGGTTCCATGTTAACTGTGTCTGACCACCCTTGGCCAGGTTTTACTCCTGACTTATTGAGTATCGTCTTAGTGACAGCAATTCAAGCAAAAGGAACGGTATTGATTCACCAAAAAATGTTTGAAAGCCGCTTGTTCTTCGTCGATAAATTAATCGAAATGGGAGCTCAAATTATTCTTTGTGACCCACACCGTGCAACCGTAGTAGGCTTAAATCGTCAACAACAATTGAGAGGTATTCGTATGACATCACCAGATATTCGTGCAGGGGTCTCTTTATTAATTGCGGCATTATCGGCAAAAGGTACGTCAATCATCGAAAATATCGAACAAATTGATAGAGGATATCAAAACATTGATACTCGTTTAAATGCAATCGGAGCAGAAATTGTACGATTATAATAATTTATATGACAAGTCTTTTTTTTAGCTCAAAAAAAAGCTATCTTTAAGTAATGACAGTCAATAAAAAATATGGCTACAATGACACCATTGAACCAATAAAATAGCTAATCGTTGACTGTATTACACGTTCATTGAATTTCAACTGAATTATACATACTAATTTGAGCTGGTTCGCACCTAAAACTAGCTCAATAGCTTACCAAAAGCAAGAATAATTCAAACACCTATCAGAATTGTAAATTAACAATTTTGATAGGTGTTTTTTATTACAATTTACCCTCATGTTAAGATTATGAAAGAAAAACCATCTCCCCAGCGGAAAGCCGTTCGAAAAGAAACGGAAAGTGAAATCGAAAAAGCCACACCAAAACGAAAAGTAATCCCTTGCCCCGAAGGACGTATAGAAGCATTTCCATGGGCTAATGACCCCATGAGAGGAAAGTTACAGTTCTATTCAAATGAAAAGTGGCAAGAGTTAACGATTGAAGGGAAGCATTATTTCCGTTATGCTGTCTCAAATTTTGGTAGGGTTGTTAGTTATACGGAAAATGTACGTGATGGAAAATTAGTCAAGCCAATCTGGAAAGTAATGCACAAAGGTCACAAAACTGGCTTCTGGTTGCTGAATCTAAAAACGAAGGTGCTAAATGAAAAAGGGGAATATGTTACGAAGGCGTATCGGAAATATATTCACAAATTAGTTGCCGAATTTTTTGTCCCCAACGAAGATCCTCAAAACAATACCTTTGTTAAGCACATCAACGAAGACAGAGACAACAACACGTATTTAAATTTGAAGTGGGTTCCCAGAAGAGAAATTTTATCACCCGAGTTTTTGGAAGGAGCATCTCCTGGAAAAATTGTTAAAGGGCCAAAATTGACGATTGAAACGGCAACATTACTAAAAAAGAAAATCTTCGAAGGAAAAACACGTCAACGCATTCTTGCAAAGCAATTTGGTGTTTCTGAAATGGCTATTACAAGAATGAAACGAGGAGAAAACTGGGGTAGTATTCAGATTGACATTCCATTACAAGCACCCAAAGGTAGAAAAAAGAAGAAAAATGACGATTAGACATCTCTTAACCAGAGTACTATGACAAACACATTTATCTACCATCATTAACCATTTTAAGAGACTTAAAACAAAAAGAGTGTTGAAATGCTTTGCGAAAAGTTCTTCAACACTCTTTTTTATTTTACTAGACTACTCTTGTCAAATACTGTTTGTAATCCGTTTGTCTTGATTCATACTCATCCTGCATCAATGGGGAGGTTAACATAAAATCAGCACTTGCACGATTACAAGCCATTGGTATATTCCAGACGACCCCCAAACGTAAAAGTGCTTTAATATCAGGGTCATGCGGTTGAGAAGCCATTGGATCCCAAAAGAAAATAATTATATCAATTCTTCCTTCAGCCACGGCTGCACCAATCTGTTGGTCTCCTCCAAGTGGTCCACTCAAAAACTTAGTTACAGGACGGTCAATGGATTCTTCTATTAGTTTTCCCGTAGTTCCTGTTGCAAAAAGTTCATGACGAGACAGTTCTCCCCTATTGTAATAAGCCCAATCAATAAGCTCAGCTTTTTTGTTATCATGTGCAATAAGAGCGATTCTTTTGCGAGGTAATAGTGTTCTGTTAGTTGACATGTTATGTATGCTCATTAATTTCGAGGATGAAATTACAAAAGTTCATACTCTTAACATAATCCCTTTTACAAATTCGTACGATGAATTTTCTTTCTGATTCGGCTCAAACTTTCTGGATGAATACCCAAATAAGTAGCTAAATCTTTTACAGGAACATTTTGAGCTACTTCTGGATGTTTATCTGTCAATAGCAAATAGTTTTCTTCTGCTGACAAACTCAATAACGACATTTCTCGTTTTAGCTTATTTGCATATAAAATTTCCATAGCAATACGACCTAGTCGTTCGCTATTTTTAGACGTAGCATTCAATTCTTCTACATCTGATTTATGAATACGCAATAATTTAACAGGAGTAATTGCCTGAATGGTTAAAGCAGAAGGCTTATTCGTTTTGTACGAAATAAATGAGCACATGAATTGATTTGCAAAGCCAAAATCAACACAAACTTCACGTTTATGTCCGTTGAAATATACACGAGTAACTCCATCAAGAATAAAGTAGAGGTAATTCTCGATTTCACCTTCATTCAAAATAACTCCCTTCCTAGGAATTTCTAAGTACTCAACTTTTTGTTCATAAAATGCTAACTCTTCTGGTAAAAACTCTACGAATCGTGAGGCGTATTCTTTAAATACATTAAACGGTGTTTCCATAATACTATTTTTTAATGTGGCGAATGGTGACATTGCTAAAAGCTTTTTGTTACTTTGCCTTCTACAAATAAGGATTCATAATAGGTGTTCCAAACTAAATACATCTTTAAAATCTATTTTCATTAACTACTTTATTTAGAGACGGTATGTTTCCAAGAAAGTAACGGAAAATATAAAAAATTGATTTTTGTCAATATTTTTTGATAAATAATTTAGAGATTTTAGTTTTACCGTGCCAAAAATACAATATATCTACGAAATTTAAGGCTTTACAGTTCGCTAAAATATCGATATATAATATTCCTACCGTATTTCAATTAACACTTTTTAAAAATAACACATTGCAGTCAAAAAGTTAAACTGAGTCTTTTCACTTTTAACTAAAGAATGCTAATATCAATTCTTCAAAACACAAAATCACAACGTACTAACAATTTCAAAAATGATTATTTTATCACAACTAAAGCATGAAGTTTCGTCAACCATCAAACTAGCCTTACCCATCATCACAGGTCAAGTCGGTATCATGCTCATGGGCTTTACAGATACGCTTCAAGTAGGTCAGATGAAAGTAGGTGGCGTAGAAGCCCTCGCTGCCTCAGCAGACGCAAATGGTATTTACATCAATATCGCCATCATTGGTTATATCTGTTTACAAATTGTTTCTCCTATGGTTGCAAAGACGTTCTCAAACAATAACACCGAAGAACGTTCGCAATTATTACTGGCAAGTTGTTTGGTAGCCACCGTTTTAAGTTTGCTCTGCGGCCTTATCATTTGGCTAGTTGGCCAACACCTTGAACTATTAGACCAACCTGCAGAAATTAGAGGTATAACACAGTCTTTTTTAGCATATATCACGATTTCCATCTTTCCTTCCTTTCTGTTCTCAGCCTTTAAAGGTGTCACAGATGGCTTGTCTCGTACAAAAATTGGCATGAACATCACAATACTTGCACTCATCCTAAATGTTGTCTTAAATCATCTTTTAATTAACGGTATTTGGATATTCCCAGAAATGGGACTTAATGGTTCTGGCCTATCTACCCTCATTAGTAGAATATTCATGGCCATTTGCATTATCATTTATACATTCTCTACAACTGGTATAAAAGTAGCGAATCCCTTCACAAAACAAATAGTAACCAAAGCACTAACTATCTTACGTATTGGGATTCCAAGTGGATTTCAAGGTTTCTTCGAAATTGCTGCATTTTACGGAGCAGTCGTAATGATGGGCTGGATAAGTATTCAACACAAAGCAGCCCACCAAGTAGCCATCAACCTTGTTGCTCTTACCTACATGGCTTCTACTGGCATTGCTGCAGCAGGTGGCATAAAGGTAGGAATGGCCTTGGGTGACAACAGTAAAATAGGCATTCAGCGAGCAGGCCTAGCCGCTCTATTGGTTGTTTCAGCATTTATGAGTATTTGTGCCGTTTTATTTATCTCGTTTAATGATTGGTTAGCTAGTTATGTCAACGACCCAGCAGTTGTAACTCTTGCGGCCGAGTTAATCATTTGGGGAGGGATATTTCAATTATTCGATGGTGTCCAAGCCGTAAGTCTTGGTATTTTGAGAGGCATTGCAGACGTAAATATTCCTACTGGTATCACCATTATTGCTTATTGGGTGGTTGGCCTTCCTGTTTCCTACATTCTTGCCTTTTCATTTAACTTACAACACATTGGCATTTGGATAGGACTAACAGCAGGATTACTTGTTTCAGCAGGACTATTGAGCTGGCGTTTCTTTAGTAAAGTAAAAAAAATGTCTTTGTAAGAAAGGGCATTTCCTGCTCACATAAATCGTCAATAACTTAAAAAAAATAAGGACAGGAGAAACTCCCGCCCTTATCTGTTTAACCTCTAAACCTATTTAACTATGAAAATTATTACAAATGTAGGTCTTTTTGTATTCACGCCTACACTTCTAGCTTCTTTTTTATTACTTTTTTGATGAACGACCGTTTTTAAGTGATAATCAATGAAAATACATGTACCTACATACATTTATTTTCGTTATCAAATTAAGTGCTATAATATTTTTTGATTTACTCACCCAAATACTACTTTTCAACTGTTATCTCCAAAATATAAGGCTTGATGTAAAAAGAGGTGTCCCCAATGGAAACACCCTTTCTCGTCTTACCTCTAAACCTATTTAACTATGAATATCTTAACGTAATAGTTGAGTTCGGAGTAAAAAGAGGTGTCCCCAATGGAAACACCCTTTCTCGTCTTACCTCTAAACCTATTTAACTATGAATATCTTAACGTAATAGTTGAGTTCGGAGTAAAAAGAGGTGTCTCCAATAGAAACACCCTTTCTCGTCTTACC
>JBMLRK010000174.1:0-2663 GCA_049241065.1 Spirosomataceae bacterium | reverse complement strand
CCGCTAAATCTAAATCTATAAAATCAGAAGGTTTGGTTGTGTTCGGATACGCTTTTTTCACTTCGCTCAAATACGCTTCTGTTTTATCGCCATATTTTTTCTGTAAAAAAGCCTTCGCTTCGTCCATCGAGAATTTAGCAATAGCAGGATTCATCAACGATTGCATAAATTCATTCTTCGTTGAACCCATCAACAAAGGCACATCTTTTGCAATGTCCAGACCTGCAGCCTCTTCTTGCTGATACGGCAAAAATGTACCGTCATGCACAGGGCCCCAGTTAAGACCGCCTCCAATAAAGGCTTTCCCCTCCGCTTTCATGGCTGCCTGTACTTTCTGAATCGCTTTTTTACTCGCTGCATTTAAGACATCGTACGAGATTTTTTGAAGCGAATCTACTTGCTCTGCTTTCAAGCCCAATTCTTCCAAAAGAGCCACTCCTACTCGTTTAGAATCCGCAGGTTCTAAGAAACTAGTACGGTAACTGCCACTCTGAACAACGGCTTTATGAAAATAGCCTTTTGCAGCAGGAGCATACATCAACGTCGTTACTTTCGCACCTCCGCCCGACTGTCCAAAAATCGTTACATTATTAGGGTCTCCGCCGAAATTCGCAATGTTATCACGTACCCAATGAAGAGCCGCCAATAAATCCATTGCTCCCACGTTGGCAGAAGCCTTATATTTTTCGCCAAAAGCAGACAAATCACAGAAGCCCAACACATTCAAACGGTGATTTACGGACACTACGACCACATCCCCTTTTTTACTCAAAGCCTCCCCATCATACGAAGGCAATTCGATAGAAGAACCCGCAGAAAAACCTCCTCCATGCAACCATACCATCACAGGACGCTTTTTATTGTCATTAATACCCTGCGTCCAAACGTTCAACACCTGACATTTTTCGTTGGTATAGCCCCAGTTATGGTCAAATGCAAACTCCAATACATCGTTGGTCGAAGTAGTAGCATCCATCGGGCAAACTGGGCCATAAGTCATCGAACTACGCACGCCTGTCCACGATTTTGGCTTTTGAGGAGGCATAAAACGTTCCGATTCAGCGTAAGGGATTCCTTTATACACATACGTATTTTTGTGGACATAGCCTCTTACTTTACCCGTTTGAGTTTCGACTACGCCAATCGATTCCCCTGCTTGAAGAGGATCGGTATTTTTTTGTTGAGCCAACGTTCCCGCAACCATTGAAAGAGTCAGAGCGGAGGCTAAAAAGAATACTTTTTTCATGTTTTTTGGATAATAAATGATTGAAAAGTCTAATTTAATAGCTTTAAGACAATATCGCATCTTTATTTATATGGTTAAGACATTTCAAAAGACAAATGCTCTTTTTTATTCGATAAGTACCCTGCCTGACCTATTTAACCACATAGACACAGCAGGAAACATAGTTTTGTTAGAATCTGGAAAGTATTCGTTGATAAATAGTATGGTATTAGCTATTAATAGAACAGTGCTTTATCAAAATCTTTGAACATTAAACTTTAAACTGACGATTACTTAATCAATAACAAGTTTACAAAAAGACTCGCCAACAAGACATGATGGTTTCTTCATAATTTTGACGTAATTTCTCCCCCAAATTAAAACTAAGCAAGACCATCCCATGCACATCTATATTCACTCCGTTTTTCAAGAAACCGAAAGAAATCTCCTTCGTTCGCATTTAGCGACAAAATATCAACTTTCTTTTGGAAATGAATTGCCAGAAGAACAACGAAAAGAAACCTTCCTTCAAGCCGATATTTGTTTTGGTAATGTTCCTTTAGACTGGGCAACAGACACGCCCCAACTACAATGGTTACAACTTCATTCGGCAGGAATTGACCCTTATAACAAAATAGTAAATCATCGTTTTCCGATTACCAACCTAAAAGGATTTTTTGGGCAATCTGTAGCGGAAACGACCCTAGCAGGTATCTTAGCCGTGTATCGAGGAATTGATAAACTAGCCGTATGGCAACAAGAAAAACACTGGATTGGCACGCCATTACGCTCAAGTCTTCATCTCCTACAACATGCAAAAGTCTTGATTTTGGGGGCTGGTGCGATTGGCCTGAGTATTCAGAAATTACTGACTGGTTTCGATTGTGATACCAAGGTTTTTGCTAGAAAAACAGGGGAGCATAACCTATCAATGGACAACCTAAATGAGTACCTTCCAACAGCCGATATACTCATTGCCTGTCTGCCAGAAACCCCACAAACACTAGGCTTGATTAACGAAGCTTTACTAAGTCAATTACCTAGTCATGCCCTGTTTGTCAACGTAGGCAGAGGCTCGGCAGTCGATGAACTAGCCTTAATAGCTTTACTGAACAAACAAACGATTTCGGGAGCAGTGTTGGATGTAACCCTCGAAGAACCGCTACCTAAAGAAAGCCCTCTTTGGGAAATGCCCAATGTGCTATTAACTCAACATACATCAGGTGGATGGGCAGAAGAAAGCCGTGACAAAGTCTTATTTTTCCTTCGTAATTTAACCCGCTTTGAACACGGAGAACCCTTGATTAATGTGGTAGATTGGGAGAAGGGATATTAAGTTGTTGCCAACTTTGAGAAAACACCATTCCACCCATAAAATACTGCGTACTGTTTTCAAGCAAGGAAAGCGAAGACTGCAATGCTTCTGAATAATTCGGAA
>JBMLRK010000173.1:39026-44099 GCA_049241065.1 Spirosomataceae bacterium | reverse complement strand
AGCCACCACATTTGCCTAAGAACAAAACTGCCTTTGGCATAATTGCCGATAGTAAGTCCATTACGGTAGCCGCCATCGGCGACCCCATCCCAAAATTAATGATGGTAATATTGTTGGCAGTGGCGGTTTGCATCGGTCTGTCGATTCCCTTTACCTCTACATTAAATTGGTTGGCGAACATATCTACGTAGTTACGGAAATTCGTCAGTAGGATATATTGTCCGAATGACTCAGAAGGCATTCCTGTATATCTAGGAAGCCAATTTGACACAATTTCATCTTTTGTTTTCATTTGTTGATTTTATTTTATTGTACTTTTGTTGGTAGTGAAACGAACAGAAGGCCTTTCTTTTTGACCTCATCAGCGAAATATGACTAACTTAAATATCCCTCCATTCGATTACAAGATAAAAAAAAGTGACGAAAAACTACTTATTTTTGATATTCTAAGAAAAAAGTATGTGGTTTTAACTCCTGAGGAATGGGTACGACAACATTTTATACATTACCTCATCAATCACCATCAGTATCCAAAATCCTTAATTAAAGTAGAAAGTGGGCTATCCTATAATCAGCGACTAAAACGTACGGATATTCAGGTTTTTAATAGAGATGGTCAACTTTTTATGATTATTGAATGTAAAGCACCTCATATCCCCTTGAATCAACAGGTCTTTGAACAAGCAGCTCAGTATAATAAAGTGTTAAAAGCGGCCTATATTACCATCACCAATGGACTGGCTTGGTATGCTTGTAGTACCGATTGGGAAACGATGAGTATTCAATTTTTGGATAATTTGCCCGAATTCAAGTAAATTTTACGGCTTGATAATCAACGAATGTACTTTTTTGATTCGTAGCCTTCTATATTTGCGTTTTAAGCTAGTTGCTTAAAACGCTCCTAGCAATTTTAATAGAAACCAAAACCCTTCGTCATGCAAAAAGTATTAATGTTGATTGGATGTTGCTTTGCACTCTCGACCTCCATTGCTCAAAAAACACCTACCAAAGCCGTTGTTCCCAAAGCTCCTAAATTGGTTATCGGAATTGTGGTTGATCAGATGCGATACGATTATCTGTATCGTTTTTCTGAGAAATATGGACAAGGCGGTTTTAAACGCCTAATGGGCGAAGGCTTCAATTGTCGTAATCATCATTATGATTATTCACCAACTGTTACGGCAGCTGGTCATGCGGCTATTTTTACGGGTTCAATTCCTGCGGTTGATGGGATTGTTGGAAACGACTGGTACGATCAAAAATTAGGGCGTTCGGTTTACTGTGTAGAGGACACTTCAGTGACTACTGTTGGTACTGATAGCAAGGCAGGCTTAATGTCTCCCAAAAACCTATTGGTTTCCACCATCACAGACCAATTACATTTAGCAACTAATTTTCAGTCAAAAACGATTGGTATTGCTTTGAAGGACAGAGGGGCTATTTTGCCAGCAGGTCATACAGCGAATGCTGCTTATTGGTTCGATTCAAAAGATGGTTCATGGATTAGTTCATCTTTTTACATGAAAGACCTTCCACAATGGGTAAAAGACGTGAATGCCAAAAAGTTACCTCAAAAGTATATGGCACAAGGTTGGAAAACCCTTTTACCGATTGAACAATACACAGAAAGTACGGTCGATAACAAACCGTTTGAATCTAAATTTACAGGCGAACAAACGCCTACTTTTCCTCATGAATTAGCAGCTCAGGCTGGTGTGAATTTATTAGAGGTTATTAAATCAACACCGTGGGGAAATACGTTAACGAAAGATTTTGCCATTGATGCTATTACCAATGAAAAATTAGGAAAAGGTACGGCTACGGATTTCTTGACAGTTAGTTTTTCTTCGACCGATTATGTAGGTCATGCTTTTGGACCAAATTCAATTGAAGCGGAAGATACCTATCTCCGTTTGGATAAGGACATTGAAGCGTTATTGACGTTCTTAGATAAATATGTTGGAAAAGAAAACGTGTTGATTTTTTTAAGTGCCGATCATGGTGTATCTGACGTTGCAGGTTACTGGCAAGAGAAAAAAATGCCAGCAGGTGTATATGAGTCAACCAAAGCAATGGACGAAATCAAAGCCGCTTTAAAACAACAATTTGGTGAAGGTGATTTTATAAAAGCGGAAGATAATTATCAGATTTACCTGAATCATAGTGTTTTGAAAGACAAAAAACTGAGTACAGAGCAGGTTTTTGAGGTAGTGAGAGAAGTATTATTGAAAAGAGGAGATGTATCGGACGTGGTGAATTTACATAACTTGGCAAACAGTACTTTACCTTCCTATCAATTAAACTTTGTGAGAAATGGATATAATCCTCGTCGTAGTGGAGACATTCTTTATGTCTTAAATCCAAGCTGGTACGTAGGACGTAAAACAGGAACTACCCACGGAGTAACTTACCGTTATGACACACACGTTCCATTGTTATGGTATGGCTGGAAAATCAAAGCAGGGGAAACATCTGTTAGAACGGCTATTTCTGACATTGCACCGACGGTTGCTGATTTGTTGAATATCCTAGAACCAAACGGGGCAATTGGAAATGTTATCGTAGATGTAGTGAAGTAAAACTTGTTTTAGATTTGTTATTTTTTCAATAAAAAGACGTATTTTTGGGGATTATCTTATGATATTTCCAATAAAAACCTTTTAATAAGTCATAAATATAATTCAGATGAAAATTGCTGTAATAGGATCGGGCTATGTTGGCTTAGTAACTGGAACTTGTTTTGCTGAAACAGGTAATCAGGTAACATGTGTCGATATAGATACGAAAAAGATTGAAAAAATGCGTAACGGAATTATTCCGATTTACGAACCGGGCTTAGATGATTTGTTTAATCGTAATACAGCAGAAGGCAGATTGAAGTTTACTACGAATCTTGCTGAAGGTATTAAAGATGCAAAGGTTATTTTTCTAGCTCTACCAACACCTCCAGGAGAGGATGGTTCTGCCGACTTAAAATATATTTTAAAAGTGGCTGACGATTTAGGTCCTTTGTTGGAAGAATACGTTGTAGTAATAGATAAAAGTACCGTTCCAGTAGGAACAGCCGAGAAGGTTCACGCAGCAATTGCTAAAAATGCTAAGGTAGAATTGTTTGATGTGGTATCAAATCCTGAGTTTTTGCGTGAAGGTGTTGCGGTAGAAGATTTCATGAAACCTGACCGTGTGGTAATTGGTACAACCTCAGAAAAAGCGAAAGCTGTAATGACTAAATTGTATGCCCCACTAGTTCGTCAGGGTAATCCAATCATCTTTATGGACGAACGTTCTGCTGAGATGACTAAATATGCAGCCAATGCGTTTTTAGCAACCAAGATTACGTTTATGAACGAGATTGCTAACCTTTGTGAAAAAGTAGGAGCCAACGTTGACGATATTCGTAGAGGTATTGGAACGGATTCTCGTATTGGTAAGCGTTTCTTATTCGCAGGTATTGGTTACGGCGGAAGCTGTTTCCCTAAAGACGTTCAAGCCTTAGAGAAAACATCTAAAGATTTTGGTTATGATTTCGAAATTTTGAAATCGGTTATGAAAGTAAACGAAGAGCAAAAAACGAAATTAATTCCAACGATCACGAATCATTATGATGGTGACCTAAAAGGGAAAGTATTTGCAATGTGGGGCTTGGCTTTCAAACCTTATACCGATGATATTCGTGAAGCACCAGCTTTATACAATATCAAAGCCTTAGTGGATGCTGGAGCAACCATCAAAGCGTATGACCCTGAAGCAATGGAAAACGTACAAGGTGTAATTGGAGATGTAATTACGTATTGCAAAAGCCCTTACGAAGCCTTGAAAGAAGCTGATGCCTTATTAATTATGACCGAATGGCCTCAGTTCCGTACGCCAGAATTTGAAGCAATGGAATCATTACTGAAAGAAAAAGTAATTTTTGACGGCCGTAATTTGTACGAATTAGACCAGATGAAAGAATTAGGTTACACGTATTACTCAATCGGTAGAGATATTGTGAAATAAACGAGCTTTAAGCGATAAGCATTGGGCTTTATGCTTAAATACTAAATTCAATAAGTACTTCAATAGCTTAAAGCCTGACGCTTAAAGCCAAGAGCAATAAAAAATGAAAAGAGTATTAATTACTGGAGGTGCAGGGTTTTTAGGTTCTCACCTTTGTGATCGATTTATAAAAGAAGGTTTCCACGTGATTGCGATGGACAACCTAATTACGGGCGACTTAAAAAATATTGAACATTTATTTAAGTTACCGAACTTTGAATTTTATCACCACGATGTTTCAAAGTTTATCCATGTTCCAGGGGAGTTGGATTATATCTTGCATTTTGCATCGCCAGCATCGCCGATTGATTATTTGAAAATTCCTATCCAAACGTTAAAAGTTGGTTCATTAGGGATTCACAATTGTCTAGGTCTTGCTCGTGTTAAGAATGCACGAGTATTAATTGCTTCTACTTCGGAGGTATATGGTGACCCAACGGTTCATCCTCAACCAGAAGAATACTGGGGAAATGTAAACCCAGTAGGTCCTCGTGGTGTTTATGATGAAGCGAAACGTTTCCAAGAAGCGATGACGATGGCTTATCATACGTACCATAACTTAGAGACTCGTATCGTTCGTATTTTCAATACCTATGGACCAAGAATGCGTCTGAATGACGGCCGTGTATTGCCAGCGTTCATTGGTCAGGCTTTACGTGGAGAAGACTTAACGATGTTTGGAGATGGTTCTCAAACAAGAGCATTCTGTTATGTAGATGATTTAGTGGAAGGAATTTATCGTTTATTGATGAGCGACTACGCTCAGCCTGTAAACATTGGTAATCCTGACGAAATTACGATTAAAGAGTTTGGGGAAGAAATTATCAAATTGACAGGTACAGACCAGAAATTGATTTCGTTACCTTTACCAACAGATGATCCGAAGCAACGTAAACCAGACATTACGAAAGCAAAAGCAATCTTAGGTTGGGAGCCAAAGGTAGCAAGAGCAGAAGGATTAAAAATTACGTATGAATATTTCAAATCATTACCGAAAGATGAGCTATTCAAAATGGCAAATCACAGAGAATTTGA
>JBMLRK010000173.1:0-38926 GCA_049241065.1 Spirosomataceae bacterium | reverse complement strand
ACTAAGAATAAACCTAGTAACCAACCGAGATTAATCATTTCGTTTAAATCTTCCGTTGCGTCGATTTTGTCTGGAACTTGGTGATTAAGTAAAGCGGCTTCAAGTTTGTCTAACTGATTGGCTTGGAAAAATTTACCCCCAGTTTTAGCTGATAATTGGCGTAAGGCATCGAAATCTGCTCTTGTATTGGCTAATTCCACTTGTAGGTTCTGAATAACAAAGTCACCAGAAGCTTGTTCTACTTTGCCCAAAACGGTTGAGCTTGCCGAGTAGTGATACACGCCAGCAGGTAAGGAACTAATCTCAAACTTGCTATTTTCAGCGGAGGTTGAATAATTGTAGGTACGAGAAACGCCTTTTTCATCCTTCACTTGTAGCTTGATAGGTAAGTCGTACAGCTTTTCATAAATGGCATTGTAAATTTCTGTTTCGAAAATTACCTTATCACCCAAGTTAAAAATCGGACTAACTGGATATACACGTAATTTACGTTTATCGTCTTTAGTCGAAATATATTGTAAGACTTTTAACATTAAATCATCTACAATTTCTTGTTTTTCCGTTAACTGATATTCTTCTAATCGCCATTCCCATAAGCCTTCGCCTGCTAATATCGCTGATTTTTTTGCACCAGAATTAACCACCAACAGTGGTTTTGTCGTTTGAATCGCCCCTATTTTTTGATATAAAATGACCTCTGAATTTGGTAGTAATTTATATTCTCCAAAAGGAACTGATAGCTGTGGTAATTTCTTGATTAATTCAAGTTGGTCTTTGTCGAAATTCAACAGGCTAAAATTAGCATTATAAGCAGCCGTAATCTTGTCGTTTTGTCCAGCCTGTGAATTAATCTGCATTACCTGATTCAATTGATTTAGATAGCTTGTGCCAGATTGGTTACCAAGGATAAATAAACAAGGTGTTCCTTTGTCTAAAAGAGGTTTAAAGACACCTGAATAAGAATTGAAGAAGTCGGGCAATTGGTGTAAGATTAATAAATCATACTTTTTGCTATTCAAATCTAAGCTTGGATTTTGAGATAATATTTTGATGTCCAATTCATAGTTCTGATTTTTTTCAATAATACTTTTCAAGGCTTTTAAGTCAGGGTGAGGAGCTAAGGCAAGTAACAATACCTTTTCTTTTCCATCAATCACTTCTACATAAACATCCTGACGATTATTTCGAGGATTTACGTCGTCGCCTAGTACTTCGGTTTCCACCACTAAATGTTGCACGCCTACCTGAGTAGCCGTTGCATTCAATGTTACCGTTTTTACATCATCTTGTTGTTTGAAAGTCACGCTTTGTTTATCTAAAATGGTTTTCCCTTGTTTTAGATAGACCATCGTAGTTTTTCCAGAAAATCCATAAGAAGCAAGGTCAACTTGTACAGGAAATTTGTTTCCTAAATAAGCGACTTTATTGGCATACACGGCTTTAACACTAATATCTTTTTTAGGAATCGTATCGCCTAGCCCGATGGTGTGTACGGGGAAAGGCATTGTGATAGCACTTGGGTTAATTCCCTGATTGGCAATACCATCAGATACTAATACGACATCCACTAGATTGCTTCCTTCTTGAGTATTTTTAATACCTGTCAAAAGAGACGATAAGTTGGATGTTTTTTGATTGAAGAGGAGGCTTCCAAACGACGTAGGAGTTTCATCATCTAGCGTAGCTAATGCCACTTCATAGTCTTTTTCTTCAAGGCGTTCTTTTAAGGACTGTAAGCCAAGTTGTGTTGCTGATAACGATTTTTGCCCTGCGGCAGTCATGGACATTGAGTTATCCATTGCCAACACAATTGTCTTTTTTTGAATTGCCTGCGTTACATGGCGAATTAAGAAATTAAGTAGTAAGAAACTTAACAGCGTTGCCGTTACAAAACGTAAGAAGGCAAGTGTATAATTAGCATTTTTGCCCCAAGTTGCTTTTTTTTGATACAAAGCAAAGGCATAACCAATGCCCACTAAAAGGCACACTAAAATTAACCACGGAGAAGATTGAAATAGGAAGTCGAATTTCATGTATAGAATAAGCAATCAACGGATAGTTTTAGTTGACAACGCTCAAATTTTTATGTAATAGTTGTTTGTTGCGTAATTAGTATGTACGCTCATTAATCTGAACTAAATTTAGGCAAAATTTATTCCAAAAAAAATCGGCTAGTCAAACTAGCCGATTTTATCGTATAAATAGGGTATAATTGTGAAGGAATTGAGCTTTCATTATTTCCTTCCAAACGTCTTACTAGGTTAACATACCTCCATCTACTTGTAACACTTGTCCTGAGATATAACGAGACATTTCTGAACCTAAGAATACACAAGCGTCTGCTACTTCTTCAGGTTGTCCACCACGTCTTAATGGAATAGACTTTGTCCATTCTTCTGTTGCTGCAGCATTCAATTCACCTGTCATTTCTGTCTCGATGAATCCTGGAGCGATGGCATTTGAACGAATGTTACGAGAGCCTAATTCTAAGGCAATTGATTTAGTGAAACCAATAATCCCTGCTTTAGAAGCGGCATAGTTAGATTGACCAGCATTACCACGAATACCTACCACCGAAGTTAAGTTGATGATAGAGCCAGATTTTGCTTTCATCATTGGTTTGGTAGCCGCTTTGGTTAAGTTAAATACCGACTTCAAGTTTACCTGAATTACAGTATCCCACTGTTCCTCGCTCATACGCATCAATAAACCATCTTTCGTAATCCCAGCGTTATTTACCAAAATATCTAATTTACCA
Source organism: Spirosomataceae bacterium (assembly GCA_049241065.1). GTDB lineage: Bacteria > Bacteroidota > Bacteroidia > Cytophagales > Spirosomataceae > JALRIJ01. The sequence continues at coordinate 36,168 of JBMLRK010000173.1, read as the reverse complement.
AAATCAGCTATTACGGAATTTACTAATTCTTCTGCTTGTTTGAAGTCAGAAGCATCTGAACGATACCCTTTTGCTTGAACGCCTAATGCTTGTAATTCCGCTTCTAAAGCTTGTCCTTTTTCAACTGATGAAAGATAGGTAAAAGCTACAGTTGCTCCTTCCTGAGCAAATCTAAGGGCAATAGCACGTCCGATACCTCTTGAAGCACCCGTAACTAAAGCTACTTTGTTTTGTAATAAAGCCATTTTTATTAAATGTTAATTTGTTTCGTTAAAAAACAGACAAAAGACAGGGGAATATCTTTTGCGTACAAATTTAAAACCCAAAAATAGCCAAAGCATTCAAGACCACAAAATATATGTTGAATAGCCTTAAAACAATCTGTCTTGCTACGAGTGATTTCTGGAAAAAATGAAGTTTCAAAATAGATTTTATAAAGAGTTTTTATGTATATTCTAATAATGTATAGTTGATTAAACTCATTTTAAGACATTTTATATTATATTGTGTCTTACACTTTTCGATGCTACTTACCTCTGTTGTATAATTAATTGGCGACTTAACCAATTAGGGTTGACGAAAGTAAAACAAACACGATACTATAAAACAATTTTTCAGAATAGAGGATAAATCCCTTTTACTCCAACGTTTTGAATTTGCTTATCATCTCAATCCATAAAATAGTTTTATGAATAAATTTTACAAAGTGATAGGATTGCTCATCACAGTATGCCTCTTTGATGCTACCGTTGTGGTTAAGGGTACTTTGGGTAATACACTTCTCCAGCAAACAGACCCAACCAAAAATGCAACAGCTTCGGCCTGTATCAACAATCGTTCTGGAATTGGACTTGTAGAGAGCAAGGACATGGAAGGTAAGAAAATTCTTGCGTTTCCACTCGAAAAGCTAAAAGCTAATGTTCGCTATGGTTTTATTGAAAACTATAAACAAGGATTCGCTCGTATCAAAAAAGATCAAGTATGGGGATATTTGAATTTATGTGGGGATGAAGTTATTCCTTGTCAGTATGACGATGCTCAGCCTTTCAACGAGGGAAAGGCGTTGGTTCGTAGAACAGATTGGTTTTTTATAGATGCCAACGGAAATGAAGGGGATTCTCCTTTATTAGATATTGATAAAGCGAGTGCCTTGTCGAAAGGTTTAACCTTAGTGAAATTTAAAACAGGTCAAAAAGCCTTGATTGATAATAATTACGACAAATCAAACAAGCCAGTCTCTAAGTCTTACGACGATATGGTTGTATTAAACTCTACTACCTTGGGCGTAAAAATCAATACTAAGTGGGGCATTTTTAAGATTGGGGAAGGAGCGCAAGGAGAAACTAACTTTGATTTAATTGAACCTTCTGGGAAAGATAATTTATTCAAAATTTATTTGAATAAGAAAGTGGGTTTGGTAAATGCGAATGGAGAAATTTTATGGAAACCCGAATTTGATGTAATGTCAGACGTTGACCATTTTGGTATTATCAAAGGTATTGGCGATAATAGACAACAGTTAATTGATATTAACTCTTTTAGAGTAAGTAAAGTCTATCAGAAAGTCAGTGATTTCGATGAAAAAGGGTTGGCTATCGTTCAAGATTTAACGGGCTTATATGGTGTAATCAATAAAAATTTTCAGACAGTCATTGCATCCAATTATGTAACCTTAGGTGCATTAGGTGCTTTTGATTTGATTCCAGCTAGTAAAAATATTCCTAATAAGGGTTTAAAATATGGCTATTTAAATGCTTCTGGTCAAGAGACGATTCCATTTGAGTATGAAATGGTAGGGCGAATTAACAAAAAAGGGCTGATGGTCGTTAAGGAGTCTGTAAGTTGTAATTTAGATGCTAAAGGTTCAAAAATAGGAACTTGTAAAGCTGATAAGGTTATTGATGTGAATGGTGGTACGGTTGTTCCTCCAATTACGAAATATCCAGATGCTGGGAAAATTAGTTATGCCCTTACCGATTCTACTTTTAATCACTTTATGATTGTGAAAGCCATTCATAACGATGTGCGAAATGTACCGTCAAAGTATATTTTAATTCGTCCAGAAGATTTTAAAGTAATTACACCTGAGCCTTATGAAGGGATAGAACCTGTAAAATCAAAAATGTTTTTCTTTGTGAAGTCAAATGGACTTTGGGGAACATTAGACACAACAGGGAGATTATTGAGCAAATGTCAGTTTAAATCTCTTCTGGCTTCTTCAGAAGATTATTACCTTGTACAACATGAAAATGGTAAGTTTGGTTACTTAGACGGAAAGGGGAAAGTCCAAGTTGCTCCGGAATATGCAAATTTAGATTTCTTTAAAAATGGCTTAGCTATCGCATCAAAAGGAAATAACCAAGTCGGGATTATCAATAAATTTAATGCGAAAGTAGTTCCGTGCATTTTTAAGAGCATTACGGCTTCTTCAGCAACAGGGAAATACACGTTACTTGATAATGATGGTAATCGTTTTGAACTGGATTCTAAAGGAGACTGCTTACTTAATTGCTCGTTATTTGAAGAAGTAAGAAGCAAAGCCAATAGCAAGTAGTGATTCAAAATTTTGGATGTTGAATGTTGGATTTGATACGCTGAATATTAATAATCGGTATAACAAAAAAGCCTCTGAATTTTCAGAGGCTTTTTTGTTATACCAAGTAGGTGAAATTATGTTGGGGTACTTAACTCATTCGACTTCTTTTTATTAAATATGAATTTAGGATGGGTTCAAAACCATCTTTAACATCTGCTTCAATGAAATCAATTTTATACTGACCACAGCGTAATTTAAGTTCTTGGTAAAATTGCTGTAATGTTTTCTGATAATCGACTTTCACCTGTGCAGGGTTTAATTTAACTCGTTCGTTTGTTTCCAAATCAATAAACTCATAAGGTCTATCCTCAAAATTAAAGTCGGATTCGGTGCTTTTGTCTGTCACATGAAAAAGCAATACTTCATGCAAATTATGCTTTAGGTGTTGTAGAGCGGTAAATATTTTTTCTGATTCAGCAATATTGTCGAACATATCGCTAAAAATAATTACCAGCGAACGTTTATGAATACGATTTGCAAGCTCGTGGATGGTGTTTGAAACAGCAGAGCTACGATTTTCCTTTGGCTTGTTAAGAAGCGTCTCTAAATCCAAAAATAGTTTATGAATATGCGTAGGCGTTGACTTAACGGGCGTCTGAATTTCGATTGTATCCGAAAAGGTAGTCAAACTTACTGCATCCTTCTGACGTTGGAGCATATAAGCAATAGCCCCAGCTGCCATCGTAGCAAAAACGATTTTATCATGCTTGGGTTCTGGATAGTACATCGAGGAGGAGGTATCAATTACTAAGTGGCAACGTAAGTTTGTTTCTTCCTCATATCGTTTTGTATAAACACGGTCTGTTTTGGCATAAACCTTCCAGTCGATATGACGTGTGCTTTCTCCCGTATTATAAAGGCGGTGTTCGGCAAACTCAACTGAAAATCCGTGAAAAGGTGATTTATGTAAACCTGTAATAAATCCTTCTACCATTTGCTTGGCTAGAAATTCTATATTACCATATTCTCTTATTTTTGCTAAATCCATTTGTTTTGTGTGTTGATTTGTGTAGCACGCTTTCTTTAAATCAAAAGGTACAAAGGTTTCATTTGAAAAAAGATAAATCTGTTCAATATCTTCCTAACAAACTTTGTGCCTTCGTACCTTCGTTACTTGTATCAGCATTCTTATTTCCCCTTTTTTGCCATATTAGGGTAGATTTTAATTACTTTTCCTTCCCGTTGAATTCTTCGTAGATATGAATTTACTTGAAAACGACGTTTTTTAAAATGAGGATATTTCCGTTTTCGCCAGTTTTTCTTTAAGCGATATACTTTTCGGTAGCGTATGATGGGCTTTTGATAGAACTTTCGCTCTAAGCGAGGAGGAGAAACAAAACTTAATGAGTCGTAAGGTTCTAGCATAATGTCACCATCAAAGCCTACCACTTTCAATTTTACCTTAGACAAGCCATTGTGGGTAATCCGTAACCATTTGGCTGGGTTTTCGGTGAGGTCAATAATTCTTCCTTTTTTATAAGGCCCTCTATCGGTAATTCTCACAATTACAAATCGCTTGTTGGAAAGGTTCGTTACTTCGAGCATCGTTCCAAATGGCAAGGTCATGTGAGCGGCGGTGTATTGATTTCGTTTTAAGATTTCCCCCGTGGAGGTAGGCTTATCGTAAAAGAAATCGGCGTAATAAGATGCAATACCATAAGACTCTTCACCCAATTTCTGAGCATCTGCTGTAGTGGTTACAAAACTCAACAAGGAGACTGTTATAATCCCTGAAAGTGGATTTCTCATATTTTTTAATTGGTATAATTAAAGAATCAAGGGTGTGGCAATGTCATTAAATAATCCTAAAAAACATACTACAAAACTACCGTTTTTAGATTCAAAATAAAAATATTTGTTGGTTTTGTTATATTTCTAAGGAAAATTATTAAGTTTGGTATTTGAAGACTAAAATATTATTTTAGTTCAATTTTTTTTGTAAAAACGGATAAAGTTTTTACTTTTACTAACAACGAGATTAGTCTGTTCAATACATAAACCCTAAATAATAATAGTACAGTGGAAGAAAGAGAAAGAGAAGAATTGTTTTCGAAACGCATCCGAGCGGGAAAAAGAACTTATTTCTTCGATGTAAAATCAACTCGCTCAAGTGACTATTACATTACCATCACTGAGAGTCGTCGTTATCAGAAGGAGGAAGGCTTTGCCTACGAAAAACACAAGATGTTCCTTTATAAAGAAGATTTTGACAAATTCTTAGATGGCTTACAAGAAGCGGTAAACCATGTTAAGCACGAATTACTACCTGATGTAGATTTTTCACAGTTCAATCGTGATGAGGACGAAGAGGGAGGTTTTGGTAGCGATCTTAAATGGGAGTAAGATTGATTTTGCATTTTATCAACTATCCTTACTGATTCAATGGTATTGGAAGCAAAATCATAGAAAGAAATTCAAGCCTCTGAATGTTCAGGGGCTTTTTTTGTGATAAAATTGCTACTTTTGTAGAAAATATTGAAACAGCTAACGAATCGCTTAATATAAATGGGTTTACAATGTGGAATCGTAGGTTTACCAAATGTCGGAAAATCTACGTTGTTTAGTGCAATTTCTTCAAATAAAGCAGAAGCTGCTAATTATCCTTTCTGTACGATAGAACCAAACGTGGGTATCGTAACCGTACCAGATAATCGTCTTACAATTTTAGAGTCTTTAGTTAATCCTCAGCGAGTATTACCTACAGTAATTGAATTTGTAGATATTGCAGGTTTAGTAAAGGGAGCTTCGCAAGGAGCAGGTCTTGGAAATAAATTCTTAGCAAATATTCGTGAAGTGGATGCCATCATTCACGTAGTACGTTGTTTTGCAGATGATAACATCGTTCACGTGGAAGGCCGAGTGAATCCTGTTTCTGACAAAGAAATTATTGATTTTGAATTACAATTAAAAGATTTAGAATCGGTTGATAAGAAAATCCAAAAAGTTGAACGTTCGGCTAAAGCAGGTGATGCTAAAGCAAGAGCTCAACTGGCTATTTTATTACAATATAAAAAAGCGTTGGAAGAAGGTAAATCTGCAAGAACGGTTCAAGGATTAGATGCTGAAGCCAAATTTGATGCGGTAGGTGATTTGTGTTTGTTAACAGATAAGCCTGTGATTTATGTAGCCAACGTTGATGAAAGCTCAATTCAGACTGGTACAAATGAATACGTAGAACAATTACGTGAGGCAGTTGCCATAGAAGGTGCTGAAATCATTGTTGTATGTGCTGCGGTAGAAGCTCAAATTTCAGAAATGGAAGAGGAGGATGAACGCCAGATGTTCCTAGAAGAATATGGACTTACAGAGTCTGGTCTTTCAAAATTGATTCGTGCTTCTTATGCCTTATTAAATTTGATTACGTATTTTACGGCAGGTGTGAAAGAAGTACGTGCATGGACAATTCAAAAAGGTTGGAAAGCTCCTCAAGCTGCTGGTGTTATTCATACCGACTTTGAACGTGGTTTCATCCGTGCGGAGGTAATCCGTTTTGCAGATTACGAGCAATATAAGTCTGAAGCCGCTTGTAAAGAAGCAGGTAAGATGGGTGTTGAAGGAAAAGAATACGTAGTTACTGACGGTGATATTATGCACTTCCGTTTTAACGTATAAAATAACTGGTTAACAGATAGAAAAAGAGAGCTTGTATAAAAGTATAGCGTGTAAGGATTAACGTTTAAGTTTAATCTCATAAGCGTTTAACTTTTGCACAAACTCTCTTTTTTATTTTCTCGTTGCTACAGCAACGGCATCCCATTGGCTATCGCTTAGTTCTCCTAAATCGGAGAATTCTCCTGCTCCTTGAAGCCATTCCCCGCCATCTATCGTGATAACTTCTCCATTGATATAACTAGAGTAGTCTGAGAGCAAATAAGTTGCTAAATTGGCTAATTCTTTATGTTCTCCTGTACGTTTGAGTGGTACTCTGTTAATTGGATTTAGCTTTTGAGCTAATTCTTCACCCATTGCTTCTACAGGAAAAAGTCTTTCCCATGCTCCCTCGGTTGGAAATGGCCCTGGTGCAATAGCATTGAGTCTAATTCCGTATTTTCGTCCCCATTCAACCGCTAATGAGCGTGTCATGGCTAATACACCTGCCTTCGCCATCGCAGAGGGTACTACGTAAGCAGAACCTGTCCATGCGTAGGTAGTAACAATGCTCATGACATTTCCTTTGATGTTGGATTCAATCCAATACTTGCCCATTGCCAGCGTGAAATTATAAGAGCCTTTCAGGACAATATCAACTACCACATCAATTCCCTTAGCTGATAGTCGCTCGGTAGGACTGATAAAGTTTCCTGCGGCATTATTCACGAGTGCATGAATCGCACCGAAGTGTTTGATTCCCTCTTGAATGGTTTTTTCTACGTCGTCATATTTTCTAACATCACAAGCAATTGCAAGGATATTACCACCTGTAGCATTTTTTAATTCTTCTGCTGTCTGTTGGAGAATTTCTAATTTTCTAGAGGCAATAATTACGTTCGCTCCCAAACGTAAAAATGCTTCTGACATTGAGCGTCCTAATCCTGTACCTCCACCTGTTACAAGAATCGTTTTTCCTGAAAGCGTATTTTCTTGAAGCATAAATTTTAGTTTTGCGTTATAATAGGGATAAGATAAATTATTTATATTTAATATCAAAATGTTTATACTTTTAATTAGAGATTAAAAATCCCTACACCTGTCAAAAACCCTAAAATGACAGGGTAGGGAATTAATGAGAAACTAATTAAAAACGAAAAAGCCCTTGATTTAGTATATTAAATCAAGGGCTTTTAAGCGTTGTTAAGGGAAAATTATTTTCCAGCAACTAATGTGATGTCTAATGTAAATACGTCATCAATTGCTTTGTCACCGATAGAGTCAAAGAATTTTTTAGAATTATATTTAACACCGAAGTCTGTACGATCAACTGGGATAGAAGCAGTAGCTGTTACTTTACCACCAACAACTGCAACTTTAGCAGGGAAAGTGATTGATTTTGTAACACCGTGTAATGTTAAGTTACCAGTGATGTTGCTACCAGCTACTTTAGTGATTACGAAAGTACTTGTTGGGAATTTTTCTACTTCGAAGAAATCACCTGTAGTGATATGTCCGATGAATTTTTTGTTGTATTCTGCATCTGTGATGTCAGTACAAACGATAGATTTCATGTCGATAGTGAATGTACCACCAGAAACTTTAGTTCCGCTTACTGCTAATGAACCTGTAGCGATTGCGATAGTTCCTTCGTGTTGACCAGTTACTTTTTTAGCTAACCAGTGAATTTTACTAGCTTTAGCATCTACTGCAACAGTTTTAGCTTTTGGAGCATTACCTGCTACCGAAACATTCATGAATAAAGCCGTAGCTACGATACTTGCGATGAATTTAATTGCTTTCATTTTTGTAAAGTTGAAATTTGATAAAATATAAATTAATAATGTATGATACTATTTTTTGTCTGCACTCGCTCTTAATTTATCCAACAGATTGCTCAATTCATGAGCTTCCGCTTCAGTTAAACTATGTAAGTTCTCTTCCCACTTAGCTTGGCATTGGTCAATCTGCTTCAAGAAATCTAGTCCTTTCTCCGTTATAACCACATCAACCTGTCTGCGGTCAGATGGACATTCTCTGCGTATTACAAAGTCTTTTAATAACAGTTTATCTACTAGGCGTGATGCGTTAGACATCTTATCTAACATTCGCTCTATAATACCACATACTGTAATAGGCGAAGGGTATTGGCCTCTGAGTATTCTCAATACATTGTATTGCTGTAATGTAATATCATAAGGCTTTAAGATTTCCATTTGAATATTGCAGAGCCAGTTGTTCGTAAACATAACATTTACGAGTGCTTTTGAATGTGCTGATTTAAACACGGGTTGCTTTATTTCTTCTTCTATCTTCATTGATGATACAAATTTAATGTAATTACATTTAATGTCAAAACATTTAAATGTTAATTTTTTGTTAATGCTTTGTTTGTATTTGAAAATTAGGGAGTTTTTGAGTCAATTCTATTAGTCTCAAGCTATCTTCCTGATTTAAATGTATGTTACTTCTTTCCCATCCCTGTATCGTAGTTTCTATTTGATGTAATAGTTCTTCTCCTTTACTAGTAATAGAAATCTCAACTTGCCTTTTATCTTTTGTACTTTGTTTTCTTTGTACTAATCCTTTTGTGATTAGCTTATCTACTAATCTGGATGCGTTAGAATTGTCGTGTACCATTTGTGTGATTAGATAGTTGGTAGATGCTGCTGCTGGTGCTATCTCTTTTAAGGTACGAAGAACGTAAAACTGTTGAATAGACAGTTGATACGGTTTTAAGAGCGTACCGATTTCATTGGCAATCCAGCTATTGGTATAAATGATGTTTACGAGTAGCTTATGGTGGATATTTTTGAATCCCTTCTGTTGAATATCTTGTTCAATGGACATTTTTTATTCTATAGGTTTTTGTTAAATGTTATATTACAATTGGGCTGATTAAGGTACTTGTTTGTGTAATTTATTACGTGTGTAAATATATACACTAGCACTAAATGTTGGTACACTAAATAGTACTTGATAATGCGAAGTGTCTTTTTTTTGAGTAAGTGACGAATTTTAACGGAAGGGAACGATTTCTGGAGCTGAAATGTCAAAATCTTTTAATTTTAAATTATAGGTATCGCTAAAGGCGATGTTCATCGCTGGGATGTTAGGTAGGTTGGGAAAATAGGTTAATCGTAATTGAATTGTATTAAAGGTAAGGTTTTCATTTCGTAGGCGAATACCCACACCGATTCCTGTGTAAGGAAACTTTGAAATCAGCGTTTCATAGCGTGGCGTTACAAAAGCCATGTCTAGGTGAGCAAAAGGAGCAATTCTAAATCCAACGAATCGAATACGTGAAAAGAAAACAGATTGAATACTAATGGCTAGTTTTTTAGAACCCCATAGTTTGTCGCTGTTGATGCCTTCTATACCATTTTCATTATTAATGTTTAGGTATTCTCCCGAATAGCGTTGCGAACCGAATCCGTAACGAATGGTTAGGAAATGCCTCGCTTTGCTATGACCTAGATCTAGGAGTGGACTAAAATAGTTGGTTTCAACACTGAGTCCTGTTGTTCCATTTGAATATGTACCAAAATTAATTAATCCATAGAGATAACCAGCTTTGTTTAAGTACTGCCCCTTTGCAAACTTTAAGCCTGCATACCATCTTCTGCCAAATACATCTGAATTTTCATGCCCTGTTACAAAGTAAGCCAAATAACCATAAGGAACGTCTTCGGTGATACCAAAGCCATAAATCAAGAAATCTCGTTTATAACGTCTATTAGAGAAGCCTATTCCCATGAGGTAGTCGCTATGATTACGATAGAACTGGTTAGTGTCTGGGGTAACAACAGGACGTTCACTATAGGAAACATTGCTGTAGCGTAAACCCACTATTAGTCTGCTTCTTTGTTGTAAGTTTTTGGCAAGGAAGTTTAATTTAAATGCACGAGCAAGCCATAAGTCAGCTAGATTCTGTCTTATCGGGAAATATAGAGGAAGACTATCGTTTACATAGAGGGTACTGCCATCATTATTTCTGGCGGTTGTTTTTAGATTTGAGCTTCTACTGAGCTCAAATCCTCCCGCTACTTTCATGTCAGGCGTAAGGAAAGGTCTAAACAAACGGAAACTATACAAAGAGGTTTCTCTTCTCATGGTAATTTCCGCTCTGCCTGTCACAAAGCTTTTTCCTATATATGGAATCGTGTAAATGCTACCATATTCCAGAGAGGGATTTTCTTGGAGATTTACATAGAAGGTATTTCGCCAAGAGTGTCCAAGCCCTCTGAAGTTTACTTGATTAATACTTAGGTCAAATCGTTCTACTCCTCCAATATTGACTTCTGGAATCAGTGACCATACATCTTGAGTGACCACAATTAAATCGACTAAGTTCGGGAATTCCTCATCTGTGACTACATAAATACGTGCGTCATGAAATACGCTTACATTTCGTAGTAAACGCTCATTGTCTCGTAATTTATCCGCATCAATGATATCACCGACTTTGAACATTAAAAAAGAACCTCTAATAACTCTTTCCTGAGTGTTTGTATGCAGGCGATTCAGAAATTTATCCATTCCTTTGGCTTTTCTGGTAGTATCTAACACACTTTCACCAAAAACACGAAGCGATTTAATTTCTATTTTTTTGATGACCATTCCCTCATAAGGTGCAAAGGGGTTTTCTTCTACTTGGGTGACTTCTTGCCCTGCTGTATTACGACTATAAATATCTCGAAATAATAATTCATGTACTTGTTTCAATAATCTGTTCTTAGTGAGTCTATTTTGTACTTTCATGAAAAATATACTATCCTGAGTAGATTTCATATTATCAATAGGAGGTAGTACATTTGTCTTACTAGAGTCAACCTTTTGAGCAAGCATATATCCATTACCGAGCAAAAGACAAGGTAACAGGAATATGAGTATCTTTATTGAGGCTTTTTTAAGTGCTATGTTGTTACTGCTTGCTACCATAAAATCTCAACTGTTTATTATTAAATCTTATGCTTAATTTAAAGTATCCTTTATTATTAGCTTCTAATTCTCCACGTCGTCAGCAACTACTACGTGATGCTGGATTTGACTTTACAGTTAAAGTAAAACCAACGGAGGAGGATTATCCCGTAGATATGCCAGCGGTTGAAGTTCCTGTTTTTTTAGCTCGAAAGAAAGCCGAGGCATTTCGTAGTGAGTTAAATGGACAGATTATTCTTACTGCCGATACCATCGTTGTTATTGATGGTGAAATTCTCAATAAACCTGCCGATGCAGAGGAGGCTAGTATGATGTTGAATAAACTATCAGGTCGTCAGCATCAGGTAATGACAGGTGTTTGTATTATGACAGATGAAAGAACGGAAACCTTTGTTGATATTGCAAATGTTTTTTTCAAAGAATTAACGGAGGAGGAAATAAACTACTATATCTTAACCTGTAAACCATTCGATAAAGCAGGTAGTTATGGCGTGCAGGATTTTATTGGTATGGTTGGTATTCCGAGAATGGAAGGGTCGTATTTTACAGTAATGGGGTTACCTGTCCATAAAGTTTATGAAGAATTAAAAAAATACATTCTCTAAATGTTGTTTATATTCAGCCAAAACTATTAAATTTATACTAGTTTTGGCTGAATATAATTTTTATAAGTAGCCAAAACTGTTGTTGTTAACTATGTTTTGGCTACTTATATGGAAATTATTGGCAGAAAAGAAGAAATAGATATTCTCAAGCAATTAACTGCGTCGAAGCAAGCGGAGCTTTTGGCCGTATATGGTAGAAGAAGGGTTGGAAAGACCTATTTGATTCGTTCTTTCTTCGAGAAACAAGTCGTTTTTGAATTTACAGGTGTGCATAATGCAGGCTTGAAGCAACAACTAGAGAATTTTAGTTTTGCCCTACAAACCTTTTCCTCTTCTCCTTTGCCTATACCTGTTCCAACTTCATGGATAGAGGCTTTTCAGTTATTAATACTATCGCTTGAAAATAGGAAACCGTCGAAAGGGAAACAGGTAATTTTTATTGATGAATTACCGTGGCTCGATACCCGTAAGTCGGGATTTGTTGCTGCTTTTGACCATTTTTGGAATAGTTGGTGTGCCAAAAGAAATAATCTTGTGGTGGTTATTTGTGGTTCAGCAGCTTCTTGGATGATTCAAAATATTGTCAATAGTAGAGGAGGTCTTCATAATCGAATTACCCAGAAAATACGATTATTACCTTTTACCCTAAAAGAAACAGAACAATACTTAAAGAATAAAGGAGTCCATTTAGACCGTTATCAACTAGTTCAGCTATATATGGTTACGGGAGGAATTCCACATTATTTGAAAGATGTTCAAAAAGGACAAAGTGCGAGCCAGAACATAGATCGTATGTGCTTTACGAAAGACGGACTTTTGCGAGATGAGTTTAAACATTTGTATCAAGCACTTTTTGAACAAGCAGATAGGCATATTGAAGTGATTAAAGTATTAGCCGCTAAACCCAAAGGGCTAACCCGCACGGAACTAATTCAGGCAGCGGAGTTAAGTTCTGGAGGAACAGCTACGAAGCTTTTAGAGGAATTAACGGAGTCGGGATTTATAACTCCTTACTTACCTTTCGACAAAAAGGTAAAAGATTTGATTTATAAATTAACAGATTGTTATTCCTTATTCTATCTGAAATTTATTGAGAATAGCCGAGCTAGTGGAGAGGGAACTTGGACGCAAAAGTCGATGTCACCATCTTGGCGAAGTTGGAGTGGTTTAGCTTTTGAAAATATCTGTTTAACGCATATTGGAGCAATCAAAAAAGCATTGGGTATTTCTGGAATTTATACGGAACAGTCAATTTGGCGATATACCTCGAAAGGAGAGGAGAAGGGCGTACAAATAGATTTGTTGATAGACCGCATGGATAATTGTATTAACCTTTGTGAAATGAAATTTGCCATGACCGAATTTACGATTGACAAAAAATATGCGGAGGAATTAGCCCAAAAGCGAATGACGTTTTTAGAAAAAACGGCTACCAAAAAAACAATCTTTGTTACGATGCTCACGAGCTATGGAACAAAACAGAATGAATACGCTCAGCAATTAGTTCAGAGTAATTTGACGATGAATGTATTGTTTGATACGGTATAAGTAATGGTGTGAAATTTTGGATTTAACTCACTATTTATTAGGCGTTTATGTGAAATAGATCAAATATGCTTTTACATGTTTACTAAATAAAAAAGGGGAAGACTTGAATGCGAGTCTTTCCCTTTTTTATCAAAATGCTTTCTCTATAAAGAGGAGGCTTATTCCTTATTTCAATAAGTTGAGTAAGTATTTACCGTAGCCACTTTTTACTAATGGAGTTGCAACTGCCTTCAATTGTTCCGCATCAATAAATCCCATTCTGTAAGCGACTTCTTCTATACAACCCACTTTTAAGCCTTGTCTTTCTTCGAGTACCTGAACAAATTGCCCTGCTTGCATCAACGAAGCAAAAGTTCCCGTATCTAACCACGCTGTTCCTCTATTCAAAACACCTACTTTCAATTTTCCTTGACGAAGGTATTCTTTATTTACATCCGTAATTTCATATTCTCCTCTTGGCGATGGAGCAATATTTTTAGCAATTTCTACTACGGAATTATCATAGAAATACAAACCAGGCACGGCATAATTGGATTTTGGTTCTTCTGGTTTTTCTTCAATCGAAAGCACGTTGAAGTCCTTATCAAATTCTACTACGCCATAACGTTCTGGGTCGTGTACTTGGTAAGCGTAAACCACCCCGCCCTCAGGGTCGTTATTCGCTTGTAACAATTTACTCAAGCCACTTCCGTAGAAAATATTATCGCCCAATACTAAGGCTACTTTATCGTCGCCAATAAATTCTTCTCCAATCACAAATGCCTGAGCAAGTCCATTTGGAAGGGGCTGTTCTGCATATTCAAAACGACATCCTACTTGTGAGCCATCGCCTAATAACTTTTTGAAGTTAGGTAAATCATGTGGCGTAGAGATAATTAAGATTTCTTTAATTCCTGCCAACATTAAAATCGACAGCGGATAATAAATCATTGGTTTGTCATAAACAGGCATTAACTGCTTACTCACTGCCAATGTCAAAGGGTGTAATCTTGTTCCTGACCCACCTGCTAAAATAATTCCTTTCATAAGTACCAACCCCCAAAGGGGTATTTGTTAGTTATTTTTTCAAATAGATTCTAATTCCCTCTTTGGGGCGGTTCGACGCTTCGATTAGGGGGCTCACGAATACATTTTATCGTAATATTCCTTATAATTTCCTGACGTGATATTCTCTAACCATTCTTGGTTATTCAAGAACCAATCAACGGTTCTTTCTAAGCCTTCTTCAAATTGAAGCGATGGTTTCCAACCTAATTCATTCATGATTTTAGTTGCATCAATGGCATAACGTAAATCATGTCCTGCACGGTCGGTCACATAAGTGATTAATTGTTCAGAAGTTCCTTCTGGACGACCCAATTTGCTATCCATTGTTTTACAAACTAATAAAACAATGTCGATATTTTTCCATTCATTAAAACCACCAATGTTGTAGGTTTCACCATCTTTACCTGCATGATAAACGGTATCAATGGCACGAGCATGATCGACCACAAATAACCAATCTCTCACATTTTCCCCTTTTCCGTAAACAGGAAGCGGTTTGCTATGCAAGATGTTATTAATCATCAAAGGCAATAATTTTTCAGGGAAATGATTAGGCCCGTAGTTATTAGAACAGTTGGTAATCACTATCGGCAATTTGTAAGTATTTCCATAAGCTCTTACAAAATGGTCAGAAGAAGCTTTCGACGCTGAATAAGGAGAGCGAGGATCATAAGGGGTAGTTTCCAAGAAGAAATCTTCTGGATTATGTAATTCTCCATATACCTCATCGGTTGAAACGTGATAAAAACGTTTTCCTTCATAACCCGAAGCCTTCCACGTATTTTTAGCAGCATTCAATAAGTTACAAGTACCCACTACGTTGGTCATGACAAAAGCCATCGGTTCTGTGATAGAACGGTCAACGTGCGATTCTGCTGCTAAGTGAATAACGCCATCAAATTGATGCGTTTCAAATAATTCGTTGATAAAATCAGCATCCACAATATCCCCTTTCACAAAGGTATAGTTCGGAGCATTTTCGATGTCTGTCAAGTTAGCTAAATTACCAGCGTAGGTTAATTTATCTAAATTGAAGATATGGTAATTTGGGTATTTGGTTACAAATAAGCGAACAACGTGTGAGCCAATAAAACCGGCACCACCGGTGATTAATATTTTTTTCATAGATGTTTTCTAATGAATCTGTTCAAAATGAGTTTAAAAATAAATAATAGACTTGAACTTTGAAACTACAAAGAAAGTCTATTATTTGGAAATTTTAGTAATATATTTTCTAGAACTAAAAGGAGCAAACGAAAGAAATTAGTTAGTAATTTTCTCTTGCCATCTCCAAGCATCTCCTAATGATTCAACAAGACCTTTGCTTGCTTTCCAACCAAGAACTTCGTTTGATTTTGTACAGTCTGCGTACACTACCGTAGTATCACCTTCTCTACGAGGCTTTAACGAATAAGCGACTTTTAAGCCTGTAGCTTCCTCAAAAGCGTGAATTACCTCAAATACAGAACTTCCCTTTCCAGTACCAATATTAAAAAAATCATAATATGGGTTCTCTGGATTAATTTCTTGTTTAAGCAATAAATTAATAGCAGAAACATGGGCCTTTGCTAAATCAACTACATGAATATAGTCACGAATTGCTGTGCCATCTTCTGTAGGGTAGTCTGTTCCGTAAACTGCCAATTCTCCTCTGATACCAGCTACCGATTGGGTCAAGAAAGGAACTAAATTGGCAGGAGGGCCTAAGGGCAATTCACCTATTAGAGCAGATTCATGAGCTCCAATCGGATTAAAGTAACGCAATGAAATAGCATTTAAACCATTTCCTGTTTTTACGGTATCCTGAATAATGTCTTCACAGATTTTTTTGGTATTTCCGTAAGGAGAACTCGCAGGCTTTACTTGAGAGGCTTCAGTTACAGGAAGTGCGTCAGGTTGGCCATAAACGGTGCATGAAGAAGAAAATACCAAGTTACTAACCTGGTGTTCTTGCATTTTTTCAAGCATTAAAACAGTCGCAGCAACATTATTACGGTAGTATTTTAAAGGCTTTAAAACTGATTCTCCGACAGCCTTACTTGCAGCAAAGTGGATAATTCCATCTATTTTGTGTTCAGAAAAAATGGCATCCCAAGTAGATGGATTATTGATGTCAGCCTCGTAAGAGATAACTTTTTTGCCTATGATTTCCTCAATTCCTTGTAAAGCTGACTTTTGGGAGTTTGAGAAGTTATCAAGGATGATTGACTCAAAGCCTGCGTGGTGTAATTCCACTACGGTATGTGAACCAATAAACCCTGCTCCACCAGTTACTAAAATCTTCATCGGATAGATATGCTAAAGTGTTTGAAATAATTGAGAGACAAAATTAACAGAAAGCCTTCCTAAAAAAAATTATATTTCTGTTTTTTGAGTGAGCGTACTACTCCAAAACTATTCTTTATCTTTTTTGGACTTGTCGTCCTTATAGTGTATTTTAGATAGCAGTACAAGAAAAACTAGATAACAGCTTATACACCTGTAAGATAGGAATGGAGTTAGAACAAAGAGGTGTAGCGTTTTATAGAATTAGCATTAATAATTAACGAAGAGCAATCTTTTGCATAGAATGATGAGTGAATCTGAAATAACAGCCTTAGTCTATTTGTTAGATGATGAAGATGAAGAAGTAGCAACTTTAGTAGAGGAAAAGTTGAGATCTTTAGGCGAAATGGTAATTCCATTATTAGAAGATCGTTGGGTAAATACGTCGTTTAGTCCGCTTACACAGAAAAAAATAGAAGACATTATCCACGAATTACAATACAAAACTTTTTACGATCGAATGATTGATTGGAAAGAGCAGGGAGCGAAAGATATATTGGAAGGAATGTGGATTATTGCAACCTATCAATATCCTGATTTATCGTTACTTAAACTTCGTCAGGAAATAGATCAAATCTATTACGATGTGTGGATGGAAATTCGTGAAGAAATGCATCCAATGGATAAAGTTCGCATATTGAATTCAGTGATTTTTGGAAAATAT
Source organism: Spirosomataceae bacterium (assembly GCA_049241065.1). Taxonomy (GTDB): domain Bacteria; phylum Bacteroidota; class Bacteroidia; order Cytophagales; family Spirosomataceae; genus JALRIJ01. Next base: position 18,854 of record JBMLRK010000173.1, on the reverse strand, counting down.
AAATTTGGTGCAAATACAAAGCAGTTTCATGCAGTATCCAACTCCATGATTAACGTTGTACTAGAGTCCAAAAAAGGCAATCCCATTTCCTTGTGTATCATTTATTTGTTAATAGCTCAAAAGTTAGGACTGCCTTTGTACGGTGTTAATTTGCCAAATTTATTTATTCTGACTTACAAGCAAGATAAGGTACAGTTTTATATCAATGTGTTCAATAAAGGATTGGTTTTCAGTCGGGTTGATATTGATAATTACATCGCTCAATTGAATATACCATCCAATGATATATTCTATGAGCCATGCGAACCGATTGATATTATTCGTAGAACATTACGAAATATGATTGTTGCCTTTGAAAAACTGGGAGAGGATTATAAAGTAAAAGAAATCCAACAGGTATTAGACGAGTTTATTTAAACAGTCACGGTTAAGATATAATCACCCCAATGGAAAACCCGTAGGGAATGTTTAGTCTGAGTGACAGCATCCAGAACAATGCTTCCTTCAATCATGGTACTGGCTGTTTCGAAAGGTTGAATCACAATGTTGTGCTTAAAAGAAAGGTTCTTTTTGCCATACCATTTGTATAAGCTTTCCTTGGCACACCAGTAAATGCAAAGATGAGTTAGATCAACTTCTGCAAATGGACGTTCTTGTTCTGACAAAAATTTATGAGCAACAATTTGAAGTTTTGGCGATATTTTTTCTAAATCAATTCCTACGTCATTCGAAAAACTTACAACCGTTGCTGTATATTCACTCGTATGCGAAATAGAAATAAATGCGTGAGGATGATTCGGTAGAAATGGATTAGAATATTCATCTTTATCAATGCCATCATAAGTAAGTCCACATTGCTCTACGGCAAATTTTGCACAACAACGACTAGCTAACCATTCTAGTTTTTTTTGTGGGTGGGTAACTCCTGAAATAGCAACTAAATCGTTTTCATGAATATTTAAATAAGACAGGTAGAAGGATAAATCTTCGTCGATTTTCCATAATACCACCCAACTGTCTTTCGTGATTTGCTCACAAAGGGATACTGACATAGCTTTTGATTTGATACAATAAACCCAAATTTCATAAACTTTTCTGGATTATCAAAAGGTAAAAAGTAGAAAAGAAAATAGTTCCTTTTGTAACATATCCAGAATCAGTACCTTTGACCTCTTTAAATAGGTAGTTAGTTGCCTACTTTTTTGTCTTTACTCCATAATTGACCTAAATTTGTTACGTCACGGATTTTTACATACATAAATAATGACAGTAGAAAGAAACGGATAGATAAAATAAAGTCTTAGTGGTGTTATTGAACATAGTACAAAATTATTTTTTGAATGCAAATAACTAAAATAGACACATTTTCTGGTCATAGAGACTGTGTATATACGTTAAGTTCTAGTGCTGATGGTAATCAGTTTTTCTCAGCAGGAGGAGATGGTACAGTTGTTAGGTGGAATTTTGATACACCAGATTTGGGGGAACTCATTGCTCAAGTGCCAGCCTCTGTTTATGCAATCTGCTTTGATGCCCAACGCAATTATTTGTGGGTTGGCCAAAATTACGACGGAATACATCTAATTGATGTAGCTCAGAAAAAGGAGATAAATTCTGTTAAAATAACGTCTTCGGCTATTTTTGATATAAAGATTTTTGAAAACGATGCCTTTATAGGACTTTCGGATGGAACGATTGTTATCATGGATGTAGAGCTATTCTTAGTCAAAAAACATATCAAAGCATCCGAAAAAAGTGTTCGAAGTATCGATATTAACCCTATTACGGCTGAATTTGCAGTTGCATATAGTGATTTCTCTATAAAAATCTTTGATTTGAAAGATTTTTCTTTGAAATTAGTACTTACTGGACATCAAAATTCAGTCTTCAAAGTGTGTTTTTCACCCGACTATAACTACTTGATTTCCGCAGGGAGGGATGCTCACGTGAAAGTTTGGGATGTTAACAAATGTTATAATCTTTATAAAGACATTCCAGCACATTTATTTGCTATCAATGATGTCGTTTATAGCCCGAATGGTGCGATTTTTGCTACCTGTAGTATGGATAAATCAATTAAAATTTGGGATGCCAACGAATTTAAATTATTGAAAGTGATTGATAAAGGAAGACATGCTGGACATGGGACATCAATCAATAAATTGCTTTGGAATTCTTATACTGACTATTTAATTTCAGGGTCGGACGATAAGCATATTTCAATTTGGAAATGTAATTAACAATAGATTTGATAAAGTAGATAGTTATATAGAGTAGGCCTATCTGTCATTCATTTTTGAAAAATAATAATATACACATGAGAATAACTCCGCTAGAAATTAGACAGCATACGTTCGATAAAACATTTAGAGGATATGATGCTGAATCCGTAGATGCTTTTTTACTTTCCCTTTCTCAGGAGTGGGAGCGTGTGGCAGAGGAGCTTCGTCAATCAAAAAACCAGTTGGAATTGGCTGAACGTGAGGTGTCACGAATGAAAGAAATTGAAACGAGCCTTTTCAAAACATTAAAAATTGCAGAAACTGCCCAACAGGAAATTAATGATAAAGCTAAACTAGAAGCTGATAAAGTACTAGAAGCAGCTAAGATAGAGGCCGAAGAAATTTTAAATGATGCTCGTAAAAAAGCAGATATAAATATTATTGATTCGGAAAATAAAGCTCAGTTTATCTTAAAGGATGCCGTAAGTGATTTGCGTCACTTTGAAAAAGACTTTAAAGCGATGGAGCGTTATAAGGATCATTTGGTGTTTGAGTTAAAACAGTTTGCTACAGAAACCTTAGATAAGGTAAAAGCCTTTGAAGAGCGTGTAAACGACAAAGCAGGTGAACGTGCAGCAGCCTTGAATATAGCGAGTGAAGATAAAGAGCAGGAAGTAGAAGAGATAGTACCAACTGAAACCGCACTTGTTCCTGAGGCAGTTGTAGCTACGACAGTTGTTGAGGCAATCCAAGAAGAATCAATAGTTACTACAAATGACGTTGCTGAACTAACAACTGTTGAGAATTTTATGGTTGAACCAACTTCACCAGTAGAGCCTTTGCCTGTTGCCAATGGCGTTGTGGATGATTACGATGATGAAATTGGAGAATTACCAAGTGTTCATGCTATCTTAGGTGCTGAGGCTACGGCTCAACCCGTTGAGGAAAGTGTTGCTACTATTGCTAGTATTCCGTCTTCTATAAATGCACATGTAGAAGAATCACAACCAGAAGAAGTTGAGGATAATCTTGCAACGGTTATTCCAAGTAAGGTGAATAAATTGACTACTGACAATGATGGTAAAGATTTAGGCTTACCTACGGTTTCATCGGTGATGAATGAATTGACAAAAGAAAATCTGACGAATGGTGGTGGTTTCGTAAATAGTGCCGCTTCATTTTTTGACGATTTATAATTGATAGATTTTATGTCAGTACAATCAGGTAGCAGGAATGTTACCTGATTTTTTTATATACCTTAATCAGTTACATTTTATATTATGGGAATTATTGCATTAGAAGGACTTGAGTTTTTTGCTTATCACGGATATTACGAAGAAGAACAGAAAATAGGAAATCGTTATCAGGTAGATATACAAATTACAACAGATTTCTCAGAAGCGGCTGAAGAGGACAAATTAGGTGGAACCGTCAATTATGAGGATTTATATCGAATCATTGCTTCTATTATGAAAGATAAAATTAAATTACTCGAACACATAGCTCAGCGGATTATTCAACAAGTCCGAATTCAATACCCAGCAGTCTCTGAAATAAAAGTAAGTGTTTCAAAGTTAAATCCCCCGATTGGAGGAGTGTGCGAGAGAGCTAAAATTACGTTAATCGGGTAGTTTTTTTAGCAATTTGATTATCAGCTAGTTACAGATGCAATTTTAGAATTGTCTCATCCAAAAGAAGAAGTAGTAAGCTATAATCGCTTGATTTTCAATACTTTATATTTATTGTCAGAATTCGATATTTCTTGTAAATAGTTACGTGAGGAGATTTTAAGCGATTCTCAGCCAATTAGGAACAAAAATGGGGAGCAATACAATTGCTCCCCATTTTTGTATTTTAGATGAACTCGATTCCAATGGTTTCCAAATCATCCGCTGCTAACTCAGATGGTTCAATTGACATTTCAAGTAGTACGCCATCTTCTTTAGATTTTTTCTCCATTGCTGCATCATCCAGCATCGTTAGTAAAATTTCTCTTAATTCATCATTCTCTTCTGTTAAGAAGTCGTCATAATTTTTAAAGATAAGATGAATGTTCTTTTCTTGAATCCATCCTAAGTCATTAATCATTTCGTCAAACGAATCTAAATTATGTCCGAAGTAATCAGGAAATTTAAGAGCCAAGGCAATGCTCGAATAGAAATCTGATAGCGTAAGAGTAGTTGCTCCGTCAATAACTGCAACTAGCAATGTATCTGAGGATGATTCAGTCGATTCTTCTGTTAGAATTCGGTAATTAGCCATTTAGAATTTTTGTTAAGTCGTTTTACTTGATTTCTGTAAATGTATTATAGTGGTCATCGGTATAATACGCTTTCCCATCTGAGCCAGTTACTAAGCGTTCTGCACCTCTATTTTTTCCTTCAACTTTTGGGTTTACATCCCATTCTTGATAAGCTATTTTTTTGCCAGAGGCATCTTTCTTAGGTAAGTGGCCTTCGTAATTTCCGAATGTCCTTCCTCCAACATAGCCATCAATAGCCTCTTTATGTTGCTTTACGTATTGCAATACTTTGAGTGCTTTCGAGGGAACATTACGACTTTGTAAGCTCTGTTTATCCTTTTGATAATCATCCTTATTATTGTCTGAGTATCTGTTCTCGCTATCGTGTTTATGATGATTGCGTTTCTTTCGTTTCCTTGAAGACTCCTCTGGATTCGAATTACGGTTATCATATTTTGTGTCTTCCGTAAAACTTGCCTGATGCTTATCGTCAGGTTGTTTTGCTTGACATCCGATAAGCGAGCTGTAGCCTAAGAACAGCGAGAAAAAAAGAAGTAGAAATCGGGTGATTAAATTCTTAAACATGGAATTATTTTTTGAATGATTATGTGAGTAAAACTACGAAATAATATTTTTCGTACAAATAATTGTCTGTTTTAATGCCATTAAATGCAGGAATTTTCACGATAAATGCCTTAAAACAGGCTTAAAACGTTTCAGAATAGTTGCAAACACACAAAAAAATTACGAAATTTGTGTAAATAGGCTAAATTTTTGCAAATATTCGGCGAAAGATTCTGTCACTAGCCGAGCAATAGTTTGAAACCTTCTTGATTCATTGCGTTTTAACTTTGTATAAAGTGGACTAAAGGATAAGTGGCTTTAATTATCGAAACCAAATATCCCGAAACCAATCCGTAATAATATATATGTCTGAACAATTTAGTAACATTATTCCGATTAACATTGAGGACGAAATGAGGTCAGCCTACATTGACTATTCAATGTCTGTTATCGTTTCTCGTGCTTTACCCGATGTTCGGGATGGCCTAAAACCAGTTCATCGTCGTGTTCTTTTTGGAATGGACGAATTGGGAGTTAATTACAATAAAGCCTATAAAAAATCTGCCCGTATTGTAGGGGAGGTTATGGGTAAATTTCACCCTCATGGTGACGCATCTGTTTATGATACAATGGTTCGTATGGCTCAAGAGTGGTCGTTACGTTATCCATTAGTTGACGGACAAGGTAACTTTGGTTCGGTAGATGGTGATTCTCCAGCAGCGATGCGTTATACTGAGGCTCGTTTAAAGAGAATTGCAGAAGAACTTTTGGCTGATATTGGTAAAGAAACGGTTGATTTTCAACCTAACTTTGATGACTCTTTATCAGAACCAACGGTATTGCCGTCTAAACTTCCTAACTTATTATTGAACGGAACATCAGGTATTGCCGTAGGTATGGCAACCAACATGGCTCCTCACAATTTAAGAGAAGTAGTAGATGGTATTATCGCTTACATTGAAAATAAAGATATTACGATTCCTGAGTTGATGGAGTTTATTAAAGCTCCAGATTTTCCAACAGGAGGTACTATATACGGTGTTCAAGGGATTAAAAATGCTTTTGAAACAGGTCGTGGTAGAATTGTGGTTCGTGGTAATGCAACTTATGAAACAAGTAAAACGGGTAAAGAACAAATTGTTGTTTCTGAAATCCCTTACATGGTTAATAAGGCAACCTTAATTAAGCAATGTGCAGATTTAGTGAACGAAAAGAAAATCGAAGGAATTTCTGAAATTCGTGATGAATCTGACCGTCAGGGTATGCGTATCGTTTTTGATTTGAAACGTGATGCAGTTTCTAATGTAGTCTTAAATAACTTATACAAATACACTACGCTTCAATCTTCATTTAGTGTAAATAACGTTGCTCTAGTTAAAGGTCGTCCAATGACCCTTAATTTAAAAGACTTAATTCTGCATTTTGTAGATCACCGTAACGAAGTGGTTGTTCGTCGTGTACAGTATGATTTAAGAGAAGCACGTAAAAGAGCTCATATTTTAGAGGGCTTTATTATTGCCTTAGATAACCTAGATGCTGTTATTAAACTCATCCGTGAATCTCGTGATCCTCATGCGGCTCAAGTAGGATTAGTTGCAAACTTTGCTCTTTCTGAAATTCAGGCGAAAGCTATTTTGGAAATGCGTTTACAACGCCTAACAGGCATGGAGCGTGATAAAATCCAGGCGGAGTATGCTGAATTGATGCGTTTGATTGATGATTTGAATGATATTTTGGCTAAACCAGAACGTCAATTAGAAATTATCAAAACAGAATTATTAGAAGTTAAAGAACGCTATGGAGATGCTCGTCGTACTCAAATCAATATGACTGACGACGAATTCTCGATTGAAGATATGATTGCTGATGAGGAAATGTTAATTACCATTTCAGCACAAGGTTATATCAAAAGAACACCGCTTACTGAATATAAATCTCAATCAAGAGGTGGGGTAGGTTCAAGAGCAGTTGCTACGAAAGATGACGACTATACCGAGCATTTATTTACAGCAACAATGCACAACTGGCTTTTATTCTTTACTGAAACAGGTAAATGTTTCTGGTTAAGAGTATATGCAGTTCCAGAAGGTTCTAAAACTGCGAAAGGTCGCCCTATCCAGAATTTGATGAATATTGAGAATGGCGATTCAATTCGTGCCGTTATCAATGTTAAATCATTGACTGATCCAGACTACGTGAACAACAACTTTATTGTGATGTGTACGGAAGATGGAACAATTAAGAAAACCTCACTTGAAGCATATTCAAGACCTCGTCAGAATGGTATTATTGCCGTAACCATCCGTGAAGGAGATAGATTGTTAGATGTATCATTGACTAATGGCAACAACCACGTGATTATTGCTACTAACTCTGGCCGTGCAGTTCACTTTGAAGAAAGTCGTGTGCGTCCAATGGGTCGTTCTGCATCGGGTGTAAAAGGTATTTGGTTAGACGAAGAAAATCCAAATGAAAAAGTTATCGGAATGGTTTGTGTGGATAGTCCTGAAACACAACAACTTTTGGTAGTTTCTGAAAAAGGATTTGGAAAACGTTCTGACGTAGAAGATTATCGCTTAACCAACCGTGGCGGAAAAGGCGTAAAAGCTTTGAATATCACCGACAAAACGGGTAATCTTGTTGCCATTAAAGAAGTTAATGACAATAACGATTTAATGATTATTACTCGTGCAGGAATCATGATTCGTATCTCTGTTGCAGACTTACGAGTAATGGGACGTAATACACAAGGCGTTAAGTTGATTCGTTTGAAAAATGAATCAGACGAAATTTCATCGGTTACTAAAATGACAAGAGAACCAGATGAAGAGCCAATCGTGGCAGATCCATCGGTCATTGTGATAGATGCTGAAGAAATACCAGCGGAAGATGATGCAACTCCTGATGTTGAACCATCAGAAGAAATATAGTTTTATGGGGAATAGCGATTTATAAAACTCGCTATTCCCCACTTTTGTGCCTTTTCGGAAATGTTAATAATCTGTTAATTTATGTAACTTAATAGCCAACTTAACGTTCTAAGTAAAACAAAGCACAACACGTTCTTTCAAGTATCGTAAATAAGATTGTCAACTAGGTGATAAGTCTTAACGGTTTATGTAAATCAAATAGTTAAGTATTTGATTATCAAAATTTTACTATTATTAAATAGTAATTGTGAGTACCTTAATAATAAACCCAACAATTTCATTCAAATGAAAAAACAATCACTTGCCCTTATCACGATAATGATGACTGCAGGGGCAGCGTATTCCCAAAACGGAATCGACAAATTAGCACAAGAGGCGAACCGTAAGGCTCTTTTAGAGGTAAAAGATAAAGCTGATGCGTCGATTACTAAAAAAGACTCCTTAAAAGCAAAAACATGGGTTACACGTGCTATTGCTTATATGGACTTAGCAAACTCTGGGGATGTAGAGTTGACTAACAAAGAGCCTAAAGCTGCATTTACTGCGTATCAATCATTGAAAAAAGCAGTTGCTTTAGATACAAAGGATGGCAAAGAAGGAGCTGTAGCTGCTGAAGCTAAGAAATACTTGACAATGACTTACAACAAGGAGGGGAAACCTGAAGTGGAAGGTCAAAAGTTGTACGCTGCTTTCATGAATGCAGGTATCGTAAAGTATCAGGCAAAAGAATATGATGGAGCGTTAGAGAACCTTCAAATGGCTTCTGAAGTAGGTAGCAAAGATACTACCGCTGCAATGTACACAGGTGTTATTGCTCAATTAGCTAAGAAGCAAGACATCGCTACGGCTGGTTTTGAGAAATTTATCGCTTTAGGTGGTAAAGATGCAGGTATCTATTATGCGTTGATTCAGCAGTATAAGACTGAAAAGAACGAAGAGAAAGCATTTGCAGTAATTAATAAAGCGTTAGCTGCTAATCCTGATAACAAGGATTTGAAAGCTGAAAAAATCAATTTGTACTTGTCTTTCAATAAGACAGATGCGGCTATCGCTGAATTAGAATCAGCAGTTGTAAAAGATCCTAAAAATGCTCAATCAGTATTAAATTTAGGTATCCTTTATGATAACAAAGGAGAGAAGCTTAATTCTGAATTAAGAGAACTTCGTGAGCAAGCTTCGAAATCTGATTTAGAAGGTGCTAAGAAGAAATTAGACGAGCAAAAAGACAAAGTTTCTGCATTTGATGAAGAGATTAAGCGTTTAACTGGAAAGTTAAAAACAGATCCAAAATCAGCGGCTCAAACTAAGAATTCGATTGCAAACACCGTGAAAATGCGTGATGAGCAAAAAGCTGTTTTAGCAACAATGACTCAAGACTATGCAGCAAAAGCAGCAAATCAGGGAGACGTTGCAGCATTGAATGCTAAAATTGCAGAACTGGAAGCGAAGCAAAAAGAAGCAAAAGGATTAGCTCTTGTAAATTACAAGAAATGTATTGAGATTGATCCTAACAACTACGATGTTAACTACAACTTAGGTGTTATGAACTTCAACGAGGCAATTGCTTTAAACAAGAAAGTAGGGGATATGAACATGGAAACCTACAAAAAAGAAGGTAAACTTGCTGAAGAATTGAAAGACAACAAATTCAAAGAAGCTTTAGCGTATTTCGAAAAAGCATATTCTCTTAAACAAGAAGATGATGTTAAGGAAAACCTTAAAAACTTATACAGAATGTTGAAAATGGATGATAAGTTGAAAGCACTAGGAGAGTAGTCTTTTCAGATTATTGAATATCAAAAATAGGGTTCGTAGATAATTTCTGCGAACCCTATTTTTTTTGTCTTAATTTGTTAAGAAGATTTTTATCTAAAATTCTTCCGTTTATGATTGGCCTTTTAAGCAATTAAAGAATCACGAGAAAGATACTATGGATGGCATTTTTAATCTCCATTTGTTCTATTTAACATAATATAAATTATAGAACTGTTATTTTTTACGAATGACCGCCTCAAAAGTGCTTTTTCATCCGAGAGAGGCTGTTTTTTTCTTGGATGAAAAACTGAAAAGCACATCGTAATAGATTGGATATTAGTTTCTTAGAGGAAATATACTTCTCATAATAAGAATTGTGAGTTCGCTGAGAATCGTGTATTTGAAATGAAACTGCCCCATTATACTGATTATTTAATTCTCAAAATGAGCTATTTTGGACAATTTGGCTATTTTTCATGCAAAATGTATGAAATGGACTAAAAAAGACATATTCAATCTTTTTGGGCAAATATGTGTGAGTTGTAAGTGTCGCAATGATGTGAGCAATTTTAATCATGAGCCTCAGTTATGATATGTTAATTGAAATGGATTCAAAAGTGTTCTAACTTATTTAGTAAGTTATTGAACAAGGATATTATTAGTTAAGTAATAAGGTCTTTCATTAATCATTGAGTAACTGATTATCATGCGTCATCTAACTATGTTTTCTCTGCTGCTATGTGGTTAGTATCGAAAACGAAATACTTGTGCAAAAGTAAGGATTTAATGACATTAGGTAGGTAACGATTACTCGCTTGAGTGTTCATTAAATCGATAATCAAAACCCATTGACTGCTTATTAATAAGCTAAATAGCAGAATTAAGTAATCAGACACATTTATTTTAAGAATCATATAGAAGTACAGTAAGTATAAGTAATTGATTATCATTTTTTATACAACTATGTTTTCTATGAATCTATGTGGTTAAATATGTCGTAGTACTTAGTACTCAATTTTAATAACAGAATGCTTGTCAGGAAAGGCAATATTTCGATAGATAACGTGCTACAAATGACAAATGAATTAGGGTATTTGTAGATAAAACTCTTTGTTGAAGGTCTTACTAGCTTAGCAAAATGTATGAATTTCACCAAAAATAAGATACAAAAATGCCAGAATACTAGCTGATGCATCAGTAAATACCCTGGCATTCTATGTATAAAGACTAAATAAGCCTCCCTATTTTAAGAAAGATTCAAGGTTTGCTGGCGAGTATTTAATTGATTTAAGTACCTTAGAATCGCTTAAACGATAGACCAAAAACTTGTCTCCATCCTCTTTAATACCAGCTTCTGTCCCATCTTTTTGAAGGTAATGAGCTACTGTTTGCTCCGCTTCTTCAAGAGTAGAACATGCTTTACTCATGTTAGAACGATGCACTTCATTGAACATTTCTACAAATTTTTCACCCATTCCGAACTCTAAAATAGCTCCAGAAAGGACATATTGAATGTCACAAAGAGCATCAGCAATCTCAACAATATCCTTGTTTTCTATGGCTTCTTGGAGTTCTTTTAGCTCTTCTGAGATAAGACTTACACGAAGGTCACAACGTTCTTTAGAAGGGATTTCTGGACTAGTTAGTACAGGAGCTTTGAATGTATGATGGAATTCTGCTACTTGATTTAAGGAGTCTAATAACTGCATGAGGATTGATTAGTTGATTTTTAACGTTTCTAAATCTAAAAAAATAGATTCTTAGTATTGCTGTGCAAGTTACCGATATTCTTACAAAATTGTAAACCAAGCAGTGAAAAATCAAAAAATGACAATCGAATAACTCGACCAGTATCCAATTTCGGGAGCAAATAAGCGATTCTCAGGTAGTTTACATAACTATCTCATTATCAAGTAGTTATATTCACGTGAAACATTTGTTAATATTTTGATAATCAGGGTGTTATCACTAAAAAAGAAGATAAATATATAGTAAGCATAGAATTTGATTTACAAATGTTTTAATTGATTGTAAATTCGAAAAACAAGTATAGAATAACGATATTATATGATTTACAATAGTAAATTGCACCCTATTTCGTTTTTTCTTGCCGATTTTAGCTACGATAAGTCATTTGTCAACCTATAGGCTGTTATATCTAATTTAAGGACTCCTATTCTCAAAAAATAGAATTACTTACTAAAGTCCTACCCTATTAAGAAGTAATTGAAGGATGTAAACTAACTATTCTCCCCTCTTTTTATCTATAAAATACCCCATCTAGTACGCTATGCCTCCCCTATATTCTCATTAAAAAAGGGAGAAACCGTTGTCCGATTCCTCCCTTTTTAGGATAAAAAACTTCTTGTTTCGTGAACTTAGATAGGTCTGCTTTCGGTGAAAGTACCATCTGTATAGAATACAAGGATACGTTCAATTTGCTTTTCACCACTACCTAAACCTGAAGACGCAGCCATTGGGCGATCGTATTTTTTACGTACTGGAATCGCTTGCTCATACTGTTGTCTTCCCTGATTTACGGGTAAAGGCTCGTTTATCTCATCGTAAAATTGCTCCTGAGGAAAACGATTTCCATTGTTATTGGGCATCGAAACAGGAGGAGCATAGTTCGTTGTTGGAGTAACTTGTTCCTCTGAATCGAACAATAACCAGTCTCTATCAATATCAGGAAATACCTTTAATATCTTTTGAATGATGTCTAGGCTCGGCTTATTTCTTCCACTTAATATATGTGAAATACTGCTTCTTTGTACGCCAATTGCATCTGCAAAATAACTTGGAGTGTATCCTTTTTCTAGGATAATTTGTTCTATCTTTTTATTCAATTCGTCCATGTAAATCGTTGTTTTTTGTGATATACAAAAGTAATTTACATTTATGAATATTACAAGATAGTGTAAACTTTAATTTAACAAATAGCAACCAAATTTTAGCATTTACAAAAGTAAATCAATATGACTTTCAACTAATTGTAAGTAGTAGTTTATTTGATTTACTTTTGTGTGTAATTGCATTTTAAGCAGTTTACTTATGTTGGAAGTGGTCTATTTACTAATGTAAATCCCGTCTTCTTGTATGTTGATTCTTTTATCTCTAAATAATCCTCCAATCGCTTTTTTGAAATCCTTTTTTGACATCTGAAATGTCTCGTAAATAAGACCTGCATCAGTCTTATCTGAGAACGGTAAGAATCCTCCAGAAGCTACCAGTAAATTAAAAATTTCAGATTTCGATTTGTCAATACGGTCATATCCTTGCTTCTCTAAGCTCAAATCTAATTTACCATCGGTTCTAATTTTCTTGATAAAGCCCTGTGTACGTTCTCCTAGCGGAATAGTTTTGAATACTTCATTCTTATAAATGACTCCTGTGTATTGTTCGTTTACAAGAGCTTTCATTCCTAAGTCGGTGTATTCATAAGGAAGTAAGGTTACTTCCTGTCCTTCTGTCAATCCTGAAATATCCTCCGATAAGAATTTGTCTAATTTCGCTGAAGCCACAATTCGTTCGGTTTGTTCGTCCACGTAGATGTACACGAGGTACGAACGCCCCACAGCCATCTTGTGTGATTGCTCTCCAAAAGGAACTAACAAATCCTTCATTAATCCCCAATCTAAAAAGACACCACTTGGGCTTACATCCCTTGCTTTCAAGAAGGCAAACTCTCCAACAATCGCATAGGGTTTTAGTGTGGTTGCAATCAGACGATCTTCAGAATCACGATAAACAAATACCTCTAGTTCATCGCCGATTTGAGTCCCTTCAGGAACATAGACACGAGGAATTAAAATTTCATCTTCATACCCATCTAAGTAAAGCCCAAAGTCTAATTCTTTAATAACAGTTAAGCGATTATATTTTCCTAATTCGACCTGCATCGGTTTGTTGCGATCGCTCAGTTCAAAGTCGTCTTTTAATGTTTCTTTATCCATAATAAAAAGCGTTAATAAATTTGTTTTTTTAACTTGGTACAAAATTGCAATAAAATCTAACAATCTAATCGAATGTTATCAGTTTCACCCGTAATCGTTAAAAAAAACAGTATAAGTGCAGACCACCCAAGTCAAATTCTCCCAGACTTGGTGGTTGTGGAAGAACCGCTCGAAATTCGACTTGGTTATGGGGAAGCTGGTGAGCGTTTACAAAAGACCCTTACTGTGACTATGCGAACACCAGGGAATGATGTAGAATTGACGCTGGGCTTTTTATTTACAGAAGGGATTATTAGGCAAGTAAATGACATCCTTTCTATTAAGCATTGTAAGGATGGAAAAGATGAGATCAATGAGAACATTATCCGTGTCGAATTAGCCCCACATATCGAATTTAAGCCCTCTTTATATGAACGAAATACGATTCAGTCATCAAGCTGTGGATTGTGTGGCAAATCGCTCATTTCGGCTATTTCAATACCATCTGATATCCATAAGAGTGCCTTGACTGTAACTGATGAAATCCTTTATCGTTTAAGCGAACAGTTGAGCAATGCACAACAGGTTTTCAAACATACAGGAGGCATACATGGAGCGGCCTTGTTTTCAGTAGATGGAGAACTTCTTTTATTTAGAGAAGATATTGGAAGACATAATGCACTCGATAAATTGATTGGTGCGGCATTGGTCGAAAGGCGATTCCCCTTGGCAAATAATATCGTATTTATGAGTAGTAGAGCCAGCTTTGAATTGGTTCAGAAAGCCATTGTTGCCCAAGCTGGAGCATTAGCCACCATTTCAGCTCCTTCTAGTTTAGCGGTTCAAATGGCTCAAACTCACGGATTAGCTTTATATGGCTTTGTCAATGGACATCGTTACAATCAATATACTCAATATTAGCCAATTACATCTTGTATATACAATTAAAAATAACTTGTATAGATATGTGTAAGTTATTGAATAACAATACGTTTGATATTTTAAGAAACCAACCATGAATCAATCACTCAAGCATTCATACAATGGCTTAACGCCATTAACATTAACAGGATTAAAGCTAGACTCCCTTCCTACTGAAGCCGTTGGAGTAAAAGCAATTACCAATTCGATAAAGCACGTATTTGGTAAAATGCCTGTAAACAGAGGACTAAAAGCACTACTAGGATTGAACCAGCAGCACGGAATAGATTGTCCCAGTTGTGCATGGCCAGACCCTGAGCATCGTTCTCGACTGGGGGAATTTTGTGAGAATGGAGCAAAAGCCATTGCAGAAGAAGCCACAACGAGGAAAATTACTCCCGTATTTTTTCAACGATATTCGGTTCAAGAATTGATTGAAAAGTCAGACTTTTGGCTAGGTCAGCAAGGACGTTTAACCCATCCAATGGTGATACGCCAGGGAGAAACACATTACGAGAAAATAGCATGGTCTGAAGCCTTTCAATTAATAGGAAATCAGTTGAAAGAATTAGCGTCTCCTAATGACGCCATCTTCTATACCTCAGGGAGAACGTCTAACGAAGCGGCCTTCTTGTATCAATTGTTTGTGAGACTCTATGGAACGAACAACTTACCCGATTGCTCCAATATGTGTCACGAATCTAGTGGGAAAGCATTGACTAGTACCTTAGGATTAGGGAAAGGCTCTGTGACATTAGAGGATTTTGATAAAGCGGAAGTCATTATGATTTTGGGGCAAAACCCAGGAACAAATCATCCACGAATGATGACTGCCTTAGAAAAGGCGAAACGGAATGGAGCAAAAATTGTATCGGTTAATCCTTTGTTTGAACCAGGTTTATTAGCTTTTAAAAACCCACAAGATGTAAAAGACATGATTTTGGGAGCTACGAAGTTGACGGATTATTACCTTCAAATTAAGATTAATGGCGATTTACCCTTTTTGAAATGCCTATTGAAGCTCTTGTATGAAGCTGAGCAACAAAATAAGGGTCAAGTTTTTGATAATGAGTTTATTAAATCCAAAACTGCTGAATTTGATTCACTAATAAGCTCATTGAATGACTATTCAATCTATGAATTATTGCCCCATACGGGTTTAACATTGGAAGAAATTAAAGAAGTCGCCAATTTGTTGATTAGCCATAAACGGATTATTGTCTGTTGGGCAATGGGATTAACCCAACACAAGAACTCAGTCGTAACAATTAGAGAAGTGGTTAATCTTCTATTGTTAAAAGGAAGTATTGGTATTGAGGGAGGAGGAACTTGTCCTGTCAGAGGACATAGCAATGTACAAGGAGATAGAACGATGGGAATTTATGAGAAACCATCAAAAAGCTTTTTAAAAGGCCTCTCAGAGGCGATTGGTTTCAATGCCCCACAGGAACACGGTTTTGATACTGTGGAGGCTATAAAGGCCATGTATGAGGGCAAAGCAAAGGTGTTTATCGGTATGGGAGGAAACTTTCTTTCGGCTACGCCAGATACAAATTATACCGCTGAAGCCCTACAACGTTGTAAACTTACTGTGCATATTTCGACCAAATTAAACCGATCTCATTTGATTCATGGGGAAACGGCCTTGATTTTACCAACTTTAGGGAGAACAGACCGTGACATACAGGAATCAGGAGAACAATTTGTATCTGTGGAGGATTCGATGGGCGTAGTTCATATTTCTAAAGGTACGCTGAAGCCAATCTCAGAAGACTTATTATCAGAACCTGCGATTGTAGTTGAAATGGCAAAGGCAACTTTAATAACCAAGGAAGAATGCACTGAAGCCCTACCCTACTTAACTCATACATGGTGGAATCAGTTAAAGGGTAATTACGATTGTATAAGAAATCTAATAGAGAAATCCATAGGAGGCTTTGAAAACTATAACGAGCGTATTAGGGAGAAGAACGGTTTCTATTTGCCTAATGGCCCTAGAGAGCAAGCGTTTGAGAATACAGGAAGTAAGAAAGCTAACTTTACTGTCAATAAACTGTCATATTTGACCGTAGAGCCATCTGAATTGATTATGATGACCATTCGTAGTCATGATCAGTTTAATACGACTATATATGGCTTAGATGACCGTTATCGAGGGATTTATAATGAAAGAAGGATTATTCTAATGAATCGAACGGATATAGAGAATCGTGGCTTGAAAGCATATCAACTTATTAACTTAATCAATAACAGCGGAGGCGTTAGGAGAATAGCAGAGCGATTTATCATTGTACCTTACAACATTCCAGAGCAGTGTGTGGCAACTTATTTCCCTGAAACCAATGTATTAGTTCCCATTGATTCAGTAGCGGAGGAAAGTAATACGCCTACCTCTAAATCGGTAATCATTACGGTAGAACCTGTTTTAGAAAATGGAAAAGTCTTAATGGCGGAGGTTATACAAGAAGCATAGCGAATAAAAAAGGTCTTCACTCCTATCTGGATGAAGACCTTTATACTATGAACTAAAAAGATAGTTTGCCTACAACATAACTTTAGATGGCAACGTTGTTCTCACGTAATGCTTGATTCAACGATGTTTTTAAATCAGTACTTTCTTTACGTTTACCAATAATCAAGGCACAAGGCACGTTATATTCTCCAGCAGGGAATTTTTTAGTGAAACTTCCTGGAATTACGACACAGTTTTCTGGAACGTAACCAATGTATTCTACTGGTTCTGAGCCAGTAACGTCAATAATTTTTGAGCTTCCAGTAATAGTTACGCCTGCTCCTAAAACAGCACGTTTTCCTACTCTAGCACCTTCTACCACAATACAACGAGAGCCAATGAACGCACCGTCTTCAATAATTACTGGAGCTGCCTGAGCTGGTTCTAACACCCCTCCGATTCCAACTCCACCGCTCAAGTGAACGTCTTTTCCGATTTGAGCACAGCTACCAACAGTTGCCCAAGTGTCAACCATAGTACCTGAATCAACAAAAGCACCAATATTTACGTAAGAAGGCATCAAAATAACCCCTTTAGCAATGTATGCTCCATAACGAGCTACTGCTGGAGGAACAACACGAACGCCAAGAGAAGCATAATTGCTTTTCAATTTCATTTTGTCGTGAAATTCAAAGATACCCACTTCTTGAACTTCCATTTGACGTAGTGGAAAATACATAACAATTGCTTTCTTCACCCATTCGTTTACAGTCCAAGAACCATCTTCGTTTGGTTGAGCTGTACGTAACTCTCCTTTATCTACTTTCTCAACTACTGTTTCGATTGCAATTTTTGTTTCTGGATTAGAGCGGAGGCTTGTGTCTTCCCACGCTTTTTCGATAATCTCTCTTAGTTGTTCCATGTTTATTTGAAAACTGATTTTGTATTTTTTAGAAATACAAAGTTAAGTACATTTCAATGAAATCTTATTAGGAAAGTAGGGAGAAAATATGAGAGACTAATAATTAGATAAGATATTTTAGTGAGTTGTAAGCGGAGGTTTTAACAAGAAGCAGTAGTAGTTTTCAGCGTAGATAAGTATAAATAGCACTTTAGAAGTTAAAGTTTATAATATTGATTATCAGCTATTTGTATGTTTTCTTATTAAGACATTTTTTATAAACCAAATTTTATTTTGGTTGAATAATATTGAAATTATTCCAAGTAAATTGAGGGTCTGACAAGATGTCAGTGGTTAAAAAAAGAAGGTGATTTTTTCATAAATGAACTTACATAAAGATAGCTAAAAAGTATGAGATTTGCAAGTGCCTATTGATTCTAATTTTGATCGATAGATTAAATATACCTCTGTCATTAATTACATGGATTCATCCTTATTAGATAAAAAGTTAATTAAATCAACGGAGAAAAATATAGAATATCTCAGATGAGAGAAGAAGGTAATGAAACAGTGAATATTCTCTAGTAGCTATGTATTTTTGTGAAACAATAAATCAAGCCATCTCTCCTATTTGATTCGTTTAATAGTCTGCTTGATCTATAATTAATCCCCTTGTTGCCATACTAAAAGGTACAATGTATTATTTATAAGCAAAATATACTATATCCATATGTTCTTTACAGAATAAGTCAAACCTAACAAGTACCTCATTTTAAGAGGTTTAATACATGTAAACTACTTAGTAAAGACGCTTTCAGTAGCTATTATTTTTAGTAATTTTAAACATTTTGCTAAATTTATTAGCTATTCAAATTAGCTTTTTACTAATTCTGTAAACACCATTTACTAAATCGATTTAACTACTCTTTATCATC
>JBMLRK010000172.1:0-2904 GCA_049241065.1 Spirosomataceae bacterium | reverse complement strand
GTTAGCACATGAGAGTATCACTCCCAATAGCATTGGAAAAAAGAATAGTTTCATAAAATTGCGTGATTGCTTAAAATGAATGTCCTAAGAAAGTACTTGAATCGTTTTTTCAATTTTACCTTTTACGGCATTGTTCAAGTTGTTCTTTTTCAGTAATTGTTTAAATTGTTTTACGGAGCGTTTTTCTTGTAGTTTCACCATGGCATCTGCCAAAGCGACCTGCATCAAAGGCGATTCTTGATGCAAAAGCGATTGGACTAATCCTTCCCGAACCTTAGGGTTATGACCCAATTGAATCAATGCTTCGAGCGTTACTAGTCGCACATTTTCATTTTGGTCAAAATTAAGGGTCGTTAATAAGGCATCAATTACTCGGTCATCAACCGTATTGAGTTCTTGTGTGTAACTTACTGCTTTTAGTCGTTCCGTGGCCATCGGATTTTCTAACATAGAAAGCATCATCACTTCTCTCATTTCCTGCACTTCTGTGGATAACTTTTCCACTTTGTCTTCACTTGCTACCATCGCTTCTTCATTTTTGTTCGGACTGTATTTCCCTGAAAAATAACCCAGTCCAGCCCCAGCGATTAACAGTAACAAGGCATAAGCCCATTTACTAGTTTTGGGCGTAAATACCCGATTCCATTGACCCACAAGTTTATCCCAAAAGCTTTCCTTCTGAGCATCTTCTTGAAAAGTATCTAACATGGCATAAAAACGAATACGAGATTCGGCACTTGGCGTTGGGGTAGAAAGGTTACCCAATTCTTCCCAAAGGGCTTTATCTTCGTCGTCCCATTCTTCTATAGGATGATTGTCTAGTTTCATAAACTGCTTGATAAGTCTTTGTGTGACTTACGAATTTTGTTTTAAATAAAGTTGTTTGAGTTCTTTCATGGCTCTGTGAACTCGTACCTTAATATTTCCTTCGGAGGTTGCCAAAATAACGGCTATTTCCTGATAAGATAATTCTTGAAAACGACTGAGTACTAAAACCTCTCGATATTCTGGACTAAGTTGTGCTAAGGCTTGATGCAAAGCGGTATTTTCTTCACTTTTCTCTAATTGCTTGTCACTAGCAGGCGTAAACGCCGATTGTTCACTTAGTTTTTGAATATCTTCACGGTAAACGACTCGTTGGTTTTTCTTGGCATGATCGGTCAATACATTTCGTGCAATATGATACATCCAAGTTCTAAACTCTCCTTCTCCCGAAAAGGTATGCCGATATTTGAGCATTCGATAAAAGGCCGTCTGAACTAAATCTTCACTCGTGGCGGCTTGTCCAGTGGAGTGATACAAGAATGCAAACAACACCCGATGGTAACGCTCGAACAACAAGCCCATCTTCTCTAAGTTCCCTGCCTTTACACCAAGCATCAGGTTGTTGTCTGTCAATACGTCCAATTTTATTCGTGTTTTCGGTGATTTGTAGGTGGAAACCGAGCTAATTAGAAAAGGTTACACCAAAATTTAAAAATAAGTGAAATTTATTTTACTGAGATATATTTAATCACATAGTGCCCTAGAAAATATAGTTGCGTCTTAGCATTTAACCATTAAGGAGTTGAGTTAATTTAGCTTTGTCGTTATATCTCAATATTCTTAATTTCTCAAAGGTTCTATGATAAAGTTAACTTCTCTGTTTGTCCTAATGAACTTTAGAGATTTACTAAATTTAACAACAAACGATATAAGTTAATGGATAAAATCGCTTGAGGTTTCGTTGAGATAATGGAAAACAAGAGATGTTTCCGTACTTTTGTGAATCTTTCTCAATAAGCAAAGAAATCAAATGGAAAATACAGAAGAATTACAATACGTACACCTCAATGACCTACACGTTTCGTTAGGAGCGAAAATGGTTCCTTTTGCGGGGTACTCAATGCCCGTTCTTTATACTAACTTAATTCAAGAACACCATGCGGTTCGTAATTCAGTTGGTGTTTTTGATGTTTCGCACATGGGTGAGTTTATCGTAAAAGGTGAACGTGCTACGGATTTTTTACAATATGTTACCTCGAACGATGTGGCAGCTTTAGTAGATGGTAAAGTGCAGTATTCTTGTTTACCTAATGCGACAGGTGGTATTGTAGATGATTTATTGATTTACAGACGTTCGGCAAACGAATATTTCGTAGTTGTGAACGCTTCTAATATCGAAAAAGACTGGAACTGGATGTCTTCGCACAATACGTTTGGGGTGGAGATGCAAAATATCAGTGACGAAATGTCGCTTTTTGCGGTACAAGGCCCTAAAGGGGTGGCAACGATGCAAAAATTGACTGACCTTGACCTAACTTCAATGGAATATTATACATTCAAAGAAGGAACAGTAGCAGGAATTGAGAACGTATTAATTGCTACAACGGGTTATACGGGTGCAGGTGGTATGGAAGTGTATGTACGCAACGAAGACGCTCAGAAAATGTGGGATGCCATCTTCGAAGCAGGGGCAGAGTTTGACATTGTTCCAGTAGGTTTAGGGGCAAGAGATACCTTACGTACCGAAATGGGTTATTGTTTATACGGACACGATATTGATGATTCTACTTCGCCAATCGAAGCGGGTTTAGGTTGGATTACCAAATTCAACAAAGACTTTATTGCTGCTGATATTCATAAGCGTATTAAAGAAAATGGAAGCTCTCGTAAATTGGTAGGTTTTGAAATGATTGACCGTGGTATTCCTCGTCAGCATTATGAAATTATGGATGCCGCTGGTAATATCATCGGAGAGGTAACTTCTGGAACACAATCGCCAACCTTGAGTAAAGGAATCGGAATGGGCTATATCAGTAACGAATATGCTAAAGTAGGAAGTACCGTATATGTGAATATCCGTAACAAATACTTAAAAGCTCAAGTGGTTAAATTCCCTTTTCTTAAAAAATAAGGAGGTAT
>JBMLRK010000171.1:0-9462 GCA_049241065.1 Spirosomataceae bacterium | reverse complement strand
AGGAACTAAACTTGCAAACATATCAAGCTGTTTGTCTGAATTCGGGGTACTTTTTTGCGGAGTACGAGACTCCCCCGCTGGGGGTTGGGGGGCTTCTTCACCCAATAAACGACGACGTAATGTCCTGAATTCGAGTTCGTCCAATAAGGCAGATAATTCTTCTCGATTCGGTTCGCCCATGCGTAAATCTTCTTCGTCAAAAGGCACGGGAACTGCCAAATGAATGGTAGCTAATTCCTTAGAAAGTAAGCCTTGTTCAGCATATTGTAGCACGTTTTCCTTTTGCTTTCCCTTTAGTTGGTCGGCATTAGCAATGAGGTTTTCAATCGTACCATATTGTTCAATTAATTTCTGAGCAGTTTTTTCTCCAATACCCGGAATTCCTGGGATATTGTCAGAAGCATCACCCATAAGCCCTAGAATATCAATTACTTTCATTACATCATCAATGCCCCAGCGGTCACAAATTTCTTGAACTCCCATGACTTCTACCCCTTTGCCCATGTGAGCAGGTTTGTACATCTTGATACGTTCTTCCACCAATTGTCCATAGTCTTTATCAGGAGTCATCATATAGACTTCAAAGTCGTCATGGTCACGCACAGCTCGTTTGGCAATTGTTCCGATTACATCATCGGCTTCATAGCCATCCAAAATCAACACAGGGATATTCATCGCCTTTAGTAATTGTTTTACATAAGGGATAGCGACCGTAATGTCTTCGGGTTGCGAAGGACGTTGAGCTTTATAAGCCTCATATTGGATATGGCGAAATGTAGGCTTGGGGGTATCGAAAGCCACGCCAATATGGCTTGGGTTTTCTTTTGCAAGTACTTCCAAAAGGGTATTGGCAAAGCCAAAGACAGCACTCGTATTTAGACCTTTCGAGGAAATACGAGGAGTTTTTGAAAAGGCAAAATGGGCTCGATAAATCAACGCCATTGCGTCGAGTAAGAATAGTTTCTTCATTGGATATAAAAAAGCTCCATCAACTAGGCGTAGCCTATGGGTGTGGGCAATAGCATTAAAATCTTTTATCAAAATTACCAAAATCTATTGGTAAGTACTAAAGCAAAAATAATTCATCCAAGTTAAATTTGTAACTTATTGGAAATTAGATTTTTAAATTAAATCATAAGCGATTGCTTTACCCTTGAAAAGATTTGTTTTTTCATTTTATGAAACCCTAGCCTTAATATTGTGTTTATAATTTCAAGAAACTCAATGAGCGAACCAATCAAAGTCATTGTTTTCTTTCAGAAAAATAGCGTGCTTGCCACTCCATAAGTTAACAAAGAACGATACAGTCATGAATACTACGGATATTGCCGCATTGCGGGAAAATTATACCAAAGGAAACTTGGATATTTCGGACGTTGCCGAAAATCCTTTGATTCAGTTTCATCGTTGGTTTGATGAAGCCATTAAAAGTGAGTTGAGAGAGCCGAATGCGTTTACACTTTCTACGGTATCTGCCGAAGGTAAACCTGCTTCCAGAATTGTATTACTCAAAAAAATAGATACAGGCTTTACGTTTTTTACGAATTATTTAAGTAGAAAAGGGTCAGAACTAGCTGAAAATCCAAATGGATGTATTAGCTTTTTTTGGAATGAACTCGAACGTCAGGTTCGTATTGAGGGTTTGATTGAAAAAGTTTCAGAGGTAGAATCCGATGAATATTTCCAACGTCGTCCGAGAGGAAGTCAGATAGGAGCGTGGTCGTCAAACCAAAGCATGGTCATTGAAAGCCGCAGCGTATTGGAAGAAAGAGAAAAAGCCTTACTTGAAAAATTTGAAGGACAAACGATTCCAAGACCACAACATTGGGGCGGCTATCGTTTAGTGCCAACGTATATCGAATTTTGGCAGGGTCGTCCTTCTCGTTTACACGATCGAATCGCTTTTACCTTACAAGAAAATGGAACATGGAAAATCGAGCGTTTATCGCCTTAGTCTTATTTGTTTTTCTCTGATAAGAGTAAGTTACCCCATTTGTCTGTTGTCTGGCAAATGGGGCAATTTGCTTTTAGCAATAAATTACAATAATACCGCTAAATCTGTTACGCCAATCATTTTGTCAGTGGTATATCCTTCGCCAAATTCTACACCAATCATGTGACCCATTTCTCTGTTGCGGGCTTCTGTGAAGTGAAGGTATTCTGGAGAAGTCAAATACGACTCTGGTTCTGTAGAGTTCGGGTCGTGAAACTGGCTTTTAAAAGCTCTAATTGCTGCGATTTTCTTGCTCCAATAAGGTGTAATATCGACCACAAAATCAGGTTTTAAAAAGCGATCTTGAACATAGTGATAGACATTTTTGGGTCTCCAAGCAGTTTGAGGAGTGCCGTCTTTTTCAGTGGTTGCAATCATGCGTAAGCCCGATTTAAAGCACGCATCTCTAGCTAAATCAGATCCTTTACCATGGTCGGGGTGGCGGTCTTCTATTGCATTTGCCAGAACAATATCAGGTTGATAGCGGCGGATTACAGCAATTAGTTTTAATAAATGGTCTTCATCATTTACAAAAAAACCATCACGAAATTCTAAATTTTCACGAGCATGAATCCCCATAATGGAAGAAGCTACTGCTGATTCTGCCAGTCTAATTTCAGGAGTACCACGAGTTCCTAATTCTCCACGAGTAAAATCGACTACTCCCACCTTTTTCCCTTGTGCAATTGCCGCACAAATAGTTCCAGCACAACTTAACTCCGCATCATCGGGATGGGCGGCCATAACGAGTATGTCTAATTTCATGATACTTAAAGCGTTAAAATAAAATAGGAGGTGAGTGAAAAGTGTGGCGTTTAACGTTCAAAGCATTATATGTCAAATAATATTCTGTTAAGCTACATTTGTGAAAATGTTATTTTAAGATGAAGCTACTTCTAGCTTTAAACCAAGCGATGGTTACTCATAAACTTTTGACTTTTCACACAAAACCCCATATCGAAAAAAAATGTTGGACAAATATGCTAAATTACTTTCTAATTATTTCGTATTTTTTTGATTCATTTTTGTTCGGTTTGGAGAGCTTTCAATAAAGGTTAATAAAATAACTTAAAGCTTCTATTTTATTTAGTATAAATGCAATTTTTGAAGTATGAAGAAATAAAAAAAGGTTGCAATGCGAATTGCAACCTTTTTTTTATGTTAACGAATGAGTTTACTAAAGACTATTGAATACGTAAACGACGACCAGCTCTAAGATTAGCAGAGGCTCTCATTCCATTGAGTTTAGCCAATTTTTCAACTGAAATTCCTGCACGACTAGCAATTGAATTAAGCGTGTCTCCATAATGAGCGGTAGTCCATGCTGTTTTACGAGTTACTACTTTTTCGCCAGCTTCACCGTATTCATTTCCTAATGCTAAACCATAAGTATCAAATACTCTTGCTGAAACAAGTACATGGTCAGAAATAGGCTGAGTCGCTTCTCCTGCAAAACTGAATACGTACGTAGGGTTAAAAGGGTTTCCTTCGTATCGAGTTTCGAAGTGTAAGTGAGAACCTGTACTACGTCCTGTATTACCACCACGACCAATTTCGTCACCAGCTTTTACATACGCACCTGATTCAAGTCCTTGTGAAGATAAGTGACCATATAAGGTTTCTAGTCCATTGTAATGTCTAACCACTATGAATTTACCATATCCTCTTCCGTCATAACCTGCCACCCGCACAATTCCATCAAAAGCAGAATAAACAGGATCACCAGTTTCCAAATCTAAGTCAACCCCTGCATGTAAGCGTCCCCAACGAGGGCCAAATACAGAAGTCATCTTTGGAGCATTCAGTGGAGAAGCCCAAAAACGGTTTTGTTCTTTGTTATAAAGCTCAATATCAACCACATCTGAAAAATCATTTGGGTTAATATTGTAAGGGTCGATATTACGAGAATCCCAAATAGAGAAGTAGGTGGCAACCGTTACGAAGTCATCACTGCCTTCTGGTTTCATTTCCTCTTCAATTTCAATGACTAGGGGTTCACGCTCATCAACGGAGGTAGTGTCAAAGTTGCTAATCGTTTGGTTAATAGCTCTTGATGGCTCGTACCGTTTGTCAGCAGAAGAAATAGCTGTTTCAGGACTTTTATCAACCGACTCAAAATCTGTCCTAAACTGAAGAGTAGGCAGTTCGTCGAGTTCATCCTGCTTTTTGCTTTTCTCTTTGTACAAACCCGTATTTTCCTTCACAGGAATTTTGGGGTTTTTCTTAAATCCTCCTCCTTTTTCCTGTTGAGCTAAAACAGTGAAAGAACAAAAACTTAATACGACTAAAAAAAGATGACTGGTTTGTTTCATAATTAATTAATAGTGAACGATAGCATTAGAACCCAAAACGAATTGATAATATAGTTACAGTACGCTTACCTTCATTTACGTTTTGTTGCTCTAACTCCTAATATGGGCTAGTGTAATTCATTTTCAGCCAACCAACGTTCAGCATCTAAAGCAGCCATACAGCCAGTGCCTGCTGCTGTTACTGCCTGACGATAAATGTTATCTTGAGCGTCGCCACAAGCAAAAACTCCAGATATAGTAGTTCTTGTTGAGCCTTTTTCTGTTTGGATATAGCCTGCCTCATCCAATGCTATGAAATCTTTAAAGATTCCGGTGTTTGGCTTATGTCCAATTGCAACAAAGAAACCTGTTACAGGAATCGTAGCAAGTTCTCCAGTTTTTATGTTTTTAATGATTGCACCCGTTACTCCTGTGTTATCCCCAACGATTTCTTCCGTTGCTGAATTCCAGTGCATTTCGATTTTAGGATTCGATAAAACACGCTTTTGCATGATTAAAGAAGCACGTAGTTCGTCTCTGCGGACAATCATGTGTACTTTTGCACATAGGTTTGATAAGTACATTGCTTCTTCTGCTGCTGTATCTCCACCTCCTACAATTGCTACTTCTTGATTACGGAAAAAGAATCCATCACAAACAGCACAAGCCGAAACGCCTAAACCGTTGAATTTTTGTTCTGATTCTAATCCTAACCATTTTGCAGAAGCACCTGTTGCTATAATAACGGAATCTGCTGTAATTTCGTATGAATCGTCGATGATTACCTTTTTAGGGCTAACTGAAAAATCTACCTTAGTTGCCATTCCTGTACGGATGTCAGCACCAAATCTACTAGCTTGTTTTTCAAGATCTTGCATCATTGCTGGGCCTTGAATTCCATCTGGATAACCTGGGAAATTTTCAACATCGTTTGTGATTGTCAACTGTCCACCTGGTTGTCCTCCCTGATACATAATAGGACTTAATCCTGCTCTTGAAGCGTAAATTGCTGCTGTATAACCTGCTGGTCCTGAGCCTATGATTAGGCACTTGGTATGTTCTGCCATTGTTTTATTGTGCTTTTGTAAGCCGATTTTATGCGTAATGTATGTTTTTTTTAAAGAATCATTCTCAGAATGATAACAAAAATACAACCGCAAAAATTGCAGTTAAATACAAGAACGCCAAATTATTTTCATATGCAGGGATACAATACACTATAACTACTTAGTAATCAGGAATGAAGCTTATTAGGCATAAACATTCATTCATTATTAAAATTTTGACAGAAGAAAGGATTTTGAATTTATCAAAGGTAGGCAAGAAGAATTATTTACGCAAACTTTCGCCTATATTTTCATTCTTCCCCTAAAATGTTGTATAATAATGATAACGAGCTAATCTTATCATAAATTAAGATACAGTGGCGATGCAACCTTTCTGCGATAATTCATGTCCTTATATTTGTAGCATTCGTTTACACTTGATACTTTGTTGAAACGAACTTAGTTTTTTGTCGTTGATGATGCCGACAATATTCTTTAAGTTTGTATAAAGTCTTGTACCAAGGCAAACCTAGTTTTTAATCGTATTCTTATAATTCAACCTTTATTTTTTCATGAAACAATACACGCTTCATTTTTTTTCCTTTTTAGTAATTTTGGGTTTCACTGCTTGTAAAGGTGCTCAAGGGGATGTTGGCCCTGCTGGTACAAACGGTACAGATGGCAATGCAAATGTCGTTTACACAGAGTGGAAAACGCCAACTTGGGATGCTACAATAGGCTCTTCTGGTTCTGCTACTTATATTGCTCAGACAAATACAGCAAGTAGTGTTCTCACACAGGATGCTATTGATAAAGCTGCGATTTTTGTTTATTTTAAAACAAAAGATTTGACAAGAAGTACAAGTTTAGGTTCGTATCAGTTAGTGGATAGAATATCGACGGATCTTGGTTCTGGCTATTTCAAGATTCCAGGGAGAACGACTAATTTAGAAAGTGATTATGCGAGTATTGTAGCTGGGGATTTTTCTAGTTTTGGCGATACTTATCACATGAGTTTTGGGGTAAATTATTTTCAATTAATTGCAGGAATTCAAGCTACTGCTTATGACGGTTCCACCATTTCAGAATTCACGAATGCCTCTTACAACTTTTATACAGCAGCTGGAAATGCACTACAATACCGAATTGTGGTGGTGTATGGCAGTACCAAATCAGCTAGATATGCCAGTGTTAATTGGAAAGATTATGCCGAAGTGAAAGAAGTTTTAAAGTTGAAAGACTAATTTGAAAATAGAAAAGCCGTCTAACTTGTTGCTAGACGGCTTTTTCATTAAAATCCTATTTTTTTTCTTCTACCTTTCGTATCTCTTTTCTCGATAAAATCTTTCATCTCTTGTAATTCTTTTTCAAATCCTCCTGAAAGAATCGGGAAACGAAGCCAGCTTCTAGGGTCTAAATTACGGTCATCCACATGGAAACTTGGGGCATAACGCTCTCGTTTCCATTGATTTCTGCTCCATAGACGGAAGAAACGCTCTATACTCAAAGCAATTTTTTCTTGTGTGTAAATCTCCTCAAATTCTAATTCCATTACTTCTAAGCATTCTTTTGGCGATTTTTTATCTCTAAAGGCTGCTGTTTCAATGGCATTTAACAAATCGTAAGGCATCAAATCTTCTTCGTCAATTTGTTTAGCTTCTAGCGGACGAAGTTCAGCAGTTGGTTGTAGGTTGTTCATGGCATGAAGTCCCTTAATTGTCAATGAACCACCTAAGCCCACATTTTCTAACCAACGTAACCAATGACGCAAGAAATGCTTGTCGATGCCCGCAATAGGGGAGATAGACCCAGACGTATCGCCGTCCATAGTTGCATAACCTACAGCAGCTTCTGAACGGTTTGAGGTTGCCAATAATAACGCATTATTCAAATTGGCTAATAACCAAGCACTTGGGGCTCTCACCCTCGCTTGAATATTTTGAAGAGCAATATCATCGGTTTGCCAAGATAACTCTCTACCGATTGCCCCTTGAATTAAGTCCTTGTAGGTTTCTACTAAGCCATTAATGTTAATGTCGTAAAACGTTGTGTTTAAATCTTCTGCCAAAGAGGTTGCCGAGTGACGAGTAGCGTCTGAACTATTCTCTGTTCCTTGATACACATTGGTAATCATGGCTTTTGATAAAGCTTTCACATCTTCGCACGATTGAATAGTTGAGATATAGGCAAACTTCTTCTTGAAGCCTTCTAGTCCTAATTCTTTTACCGATAAATCAATGGCAAGGAAACACAAGGCCGTAATGGCAGAGGAATCCGCTCCACCCGAAAGGGAAATTACCCAGCCATTAGAACGAGATTTGCGGAGGTAGTCCAACAAGCCCAAAGCAATGGCACGAGCAAACTCTTCTTCTTTTTGGAAACCATCTGCTTCCCAAGGTTCCATCGCATAAATATTACGAATGGGTTTAATCGTTGGGAAATCAAAAATGAAAGAGACTTTGGCGTTGGTACTATGAAAGCTCAAACGATTTTGGACTTGTTCTAAGCGAATTTTATCAATATCCAATACCGCAGTGGTCAAGTAATGGTCTTTGTAGGAAAAACGAGTCCCCGAAACCAACATCTCTCCAGCCTGAGCAATCATCGCATCTCCATCAAAAATGGCTCTTCCCGATTCGTTCCCTAATAAATTGGCATAGACATAAGCACAATTAAACGCTCTTGAACCCTCTTGAACAAGGCGTTCACGGGTTTGTGTTTTGAAAAAAGCAAAATGCGATGCCGTTGGGTTTAAGATAATATCGACCCCCTGCGTGTATAAAGCTCTTCCAGGGCGGTTGGCAATCCATGCGTCCTCACAGATTTCAAAGCCAATTTTGATACCGTTGGCATCAAAAAGTAAATCACCCACAGGATAGGTAAACTCACCGATGCTAATTTCTGTTTTGTCGCCAGCAAACCATGGTTGAAACCAACGAGTTTCGTAGTGAATACCGTTATTTGCTAGGTTCTTTTTGCAGACAAAGCCTTTTATTTGGCGATTCGCAATCATACAAGCAGCATTGAAAATTCGGTTATTAATCCGTAGTGGTAAACCGACACAAACCATAATGCCCGCTGTATGGTCAACGATGTCTTCAAGCATTTCCATTGCTGTTTCGCAGGTACCATGAGCGTAAAACATATCTTCGCACCCATAACCTGAAATAGAAAGCTCGGGCAAACAAAGAATACTTACGTCCTGTTTTTTGGCTTCTTCAATACAATCAATGATATTTTTTTTATTACTTTCCCATGCTAATGGAGTCTGATTGACCACACCCGCTGCTACTTTTATCAAATTCATTTCTTTACGATTTCGTTTATCACTATCAACATTACTTTGTTTTCAATAGGTTCGGCAAAGTACATTTTTTTCATTCAAAATGAAAAAAGGACTCCTTAATTTGTTAGGAATCCTTCTGGTATGTTCTTTTTTCGTCAAGATTTATTCTCGTTCGCCAGGGAGCAAATATTTAAACTTTGCTTTTTCTGACTTTTTACCCTTCTTGCCATTATATTTTTTGCCACCTACTAAAGACGACCACGGCCAGTGTTTTTTAGTAGTAATCCAAGAAAAGGCAGCTCTAGGGCGGTAGTTTCCTCCATTGTGACGATGTTCGGTTTGAACTCTGCATGTTCTTTCGGGGCATCTTCTTGCCCAAAAGCAACTATTAAGTGTTAGACTACATAGAAAGACTAACAGGCAAATAACTATTTGTCTTGTGTTCATGGGGTATAAATTGAAATGTACTTGGGCTATGGCTATAACGAAAATAATGCAGATATATTAGTCTGAGCTTTTCGTTAGTTAAAATTACAGCTTTTTGGAGAAAACAAAAAAGAGGGGAACTAGTACCTTTGTCAGTAGTCAGTACCTCTGAGAGTACCTAAATTAGGTGGAGGTATTAAGAGGTAGGAGTGAGGAATGCTATAAAACAAAAAAACCTCACTTTAGAAGTGAGGTTTTGGAGCCTTCAGTCGGGATCGAACCAACGACCTACTGATTACAAGTCAGTTGCTCTACCAGCTGAGCTATGAAGGCAATCCTGATAAATAATATGGTTCTTACTTATCTGAGCCTTCTATCGGGATCGAACCAATGACCTACTGATTACAAGTCAGTTGCTCT
>JBMLRK010000170.1:0-1916 GCA_049241065.1 Spirosomataceae bacterium | reverse complement strand
TCAATGGAAGGTGTTACGCCGCTAATCTCTGAAGCTGTAGGCCAACTACGCCCCATTTTAAAAGATGCAATTTACGACGGTTCCGAAACTGCTGTAAATAAGTATTTTAAAAATCCCGTTTTATTTGAAGGGGAAAGGTATTTATCGGAACTTTCAGGAGCGTACCGAGACGACCCCACCGACCCTATTAAATATCTATTTATGATATTTATAAACGAGTCTGCAGAACCAGATGGTACCCTGGATTACCACACTATTCCCAGAAACCCCAATTTAGAACCAAGCGAAGATTATCAGTACGATTTTGCTAGATTCTTAACAGCTTACAACGAAGCTGTATTTATGAACTGCTTAATGGTAATTCCCACCAAAGAAGTCCCTACTTTTGAAAAAGATTTCAAAGAACACTTGGGTGCGGCCATAAATGGGATAGGGGGGTATATTCCCCTAAAACGATTTGGAATTACAGGAGGCTTTTACTCCCCACTAACTGCAACTGCGGATGATTATTTCGCTATGATTTCCCGATTTATTGATTTCTAACTAATGGGTAAGGGAACGCTAGGAGGTGTAAAATTTGCCGTATACCTACAAGCTCTCGTCACTCTAAGGCTGTGAACATATCCATCAAAAGAAAAAACAGGAACACCTTGGGCTGGCTGCCCCCCATTCAAAACTTTTATTAGCAAATCTCCATCTGAAACGATTGTTCTAGTATCAGTAATTGTGTTTTGCAAAAACCCATTGACCCAAAGCTTCCAACTATTCCCCTCTCTCGTAGCCGCGATGTGGTACCACGTATTGGTAGCAAAGGAAAAACTAGAATCAGACCCTATGAAATTATAGCCATTTCCTGATTGTGTAAAATCAAGAAAAAATCGGTTGTTTGTGAACATAAAAAACCGTATGTACGGGTCTTCACCCGAACCAGACTTATTGCTTAATTGAAATACAACGCTACGGGTGTTAAGATTTGAGAATCGAGCGTAACACTCGATAGTAAAGTTGCTATTTCCTAGATTAAATAGTGAATTGTGCGAAACAAATCCCCAGGTATTGGAACACTCAAAACCGTCTATTGTTTGAATATTAAGCGTTGTTGTTGGTCCGACTGTGGTTGTTCGTCCTTTTCGGCAAGAAAATCCTGATGCTGAATCTAGAGGCATTAGAAGGATTGTGTCAGTCCAGAATGGGTCAATTGAGGCAGCAGGGAAATAAAGTAAGGGCAATACACTCATGAGAAAGCAATATTTAGACTAAATTGCACAGGAGAAGAAATAGACGTAAATTCTATTTTTAAATCGTCGCTCACAGCCATAGTATTGTTTGCCGTTGCTGAGTACGCTGTTTTGGTCGTGGTAGCAGTTATTGCGCTTAATCCAGTGATTGCAGTAGAGTTTATTTTAAGTGTAAATGTTGCTGTTCCACTCTCCATTTGGACGCTAATAGAATTGATTATTTTTGGCTGTACTGTAGACAATAACAATGTATAAGTTGCTACTGCGGGAGCGGCAAAGATAACTGGAAATTCATTTAGTATTCCTTTGTTTATACGCCAAGGCATTAATTTCTCAATCCATCTACTGAAATTGTAATTGCATTTGCTACGCTGCACTTTATCCAAAGAGCATCGTTAGCATCTTCTAAAATAATTTTATCCTCAAACCAATCACCTTTATTGGGCTGAAGGATTATCGGATAAGGCAACAGATGGCTGCTTTCTATTAGAGTTCCTAATACCCCGGCATTATCAGGGACTCGAAAAAGCGAAATTGTGACTGGTGTTGTTCCAATATTTTGCACTCGAACAGTCAAAACTACGGTCTTTTTGCCACTTGGATTCGTGACAATATTTACCGCCGAAGCTACTGTTATTAACGTTTGGTCTAGCAGTCTAGTTAAATCAAAAAATGCCA
>JBMLRK010000169.1:0-6664 GCA_049241065.1 Spirosomataceae bacterium | reverse complement strand
GGAAATTGCTGGAACCAAACCTACAGCACTGACCTTAAATTATTTACCGATTCTTATTTGAATGGAAAAAGAGTAACAGGAAAACAAGTAGCTAGAGTACCTTTTGACGGATTTGCTCCTTATTATTTAGCCTTAGAACAGCGAGGTCTAACCAAAAACTCTTATAACTATTACAATTTTTTGACCTCTCAAATTCAGAATAACGGCACGCTATTTGACATATCAGCAGAGACGCAATTTAGTATCAACATCAAATCGACAACCAATCCAGATGAAAAAGTGTTAGGTATTTTTGATGTTTATTCAGTTTCAAAACGCATCTTCTTTATTAAGCGAGATGGAGACGCACAAAATGAGATTCCAATCGTAAAAGGCATTCCAGGCTCTATTTACAGTTGTCCTCCTGGGTCTCCAAGTACCTGTAAAGAAAATGTTGTTTGTGAGGATAGTCCAAGCAGAACACCTTTCAAACCAGAGGGTTGGCAAGATTTATAACAAATCATGTCATCAATCATTCGGTGAGATTATCAGATTTTGAAACATTTTTTCAAAAAGATTAGTTGATACTTACAAAACTATCAAGAACTTTGTAGCGTATATACTGCAAAAACAACGGATTCAGATGAACGAAATGAAAATGGCTCAGGTAGCAGCCATGCCAAAGCAATTTAAAACAGGGGTATTAATTGTCAATTTGGGTACTCCAGATTCTCCGAGTGTACCAGATGTTAGAAAATATTTAAGGGAATTTTTGATGGACGGTCGAGTAATTGATGTTCCACCTTTATTCCGTTGGCTCTTAGTTAACTGTATTATTGCTCCTTTTCGTGCGCCAAAATCTGCCAAAACATACCAAGAACTTTGGGAAGATAGAGGTTCTCCCCTCAAATTCTATGGAGAAGATGTAGAGCGTATGCTTCAAACTTCTTTAGGGGATGAATATGAAGTCAGGCTGGCAATGCGTTATCAAAATCCGAGTATGGATGTTGTTTTAGAAGACTTCAGAAAAGGAGGATTTCGTAAAATTATCATTATTCCATTCTTCCCGCAGTATGCGTCGGCAACAACAGGTTCGGTCTATGAAAAAGCCATGGCAATCATGTCAGAATGGCTTATTGTTCCTGAAGTAACTTTTGTGAATACCTATTACGACCATCCGAAATTTACGGAGCATTTTGTAACGGCAGCTCAAAACTACATGGAAAAACAAAAGTATGATTTCTTTTTGTTTAGCTACCACGGAGTTCCAGAACGCCATATCAAAAACGGAGATTGTACAGGTAAGGTCTGTCAATTGGGTTCGTGTTGTAATAGTATTACGCCGATGAACCAATATTGCTACCGAGCTCAATGTCATGAAACAACCCGATTAATGGTGAAAGAACTGGGCTTGAAAGAAGGTACTTACATGACTACTTTCCAAT
The DNA here is from genome assembly GCA_049241065.1 of Spirosomataceae bacterium. Taxonomy (GTDB): domain Bacteria; phylum Bacteroidota; class Bacteroidia; order Cytophagales; family Spirosomataceae; genus JALRIJ01. The sequence continues at coordinate 5,240 of JBMLRK010000169.1, read as the reverse complement.
CTCGTCTGGGCAAAGATCCTTGGATTCAGCCATATACAGAAGATACCTTAAAGCAATTGGCTAAAGATGGCAAAAAAAGTATTTTGGCCTTCTCTCCTGCTTTCGTGGCTGACTGTTTAGAAACGACCATTGAAGTTGGCGAAGAATACAAAGAAGTATTTGAAGAATTAGGCGGAGAACATTTACAATTAGTAGAAAGCCTTAATAATTCAGCCATTTGGGTAGAATTACTCGAAGATTTAGTGATAAAAAATAGCTAAAATCCTTTTTCGATAAACTTTATCCTAAATATAAAAATTATTTGTTCATTAATTTTTCTGTATGTAAGAGATGGTTTATCCTGTTAATTTTGGGTGAATCCTGATAACAGATATGCTATTAACTAATAACATCATGTTACTTATCCGCAATTAATTCAAGTTAATTGCGGATATTTTTTGTTTATATGGTAATGCTACATATTTTGTTTTGAAAAATAAAAGCATTGGTATATCTTTCACAAATGGATAATCATCAACCAATCTAGCACAAGCAGTACTTTATTCAGTTTTAGATAAACAGCTTATCTTGAATCTTCTTGATCACAAATTAAATAGTATCTTTACGTTAATCTATCTACATAACATTCCACAAAACTAGTATATGAAACAGATTTACCGACATAGTTATCTACGAATCACCTTGCTCCTAATTATCCTTATTACCTACCGTAATGGATATTCGCAATCGTGTTCTGGCTCGCTTGGTGACCCTATTGTGAATCAAACATTCGGCTCTGGTAATAATCCAGGAGCAAGTTTAGGTACGCAAACCAACTATACGTATGTAACAACTGATTGCCCTAGTGATGGTTTTTATGCAGTTAGAAATTCAACGACTAACTGTTTTGGTTCAAGCTGGCACTCGCTTACTCAGGATCATACCACAGGTGATGTCAATGGCTATATGATGGTTGTAAATGCGTCCTACACGGCTGGGCAATTTTTTACACAAACCGTCAATGGACTATGTGGGAGTTCTACCTACGAGTTTTCTTCTTACATTATCAACTTGCTAAAAACTACTGCCTGCACTAGTAATGCCAATCGTTTCCCTAACATTACTTTTAGAATAGAAACCACAAATGGTACGTTAATAAAAACATTCAGTACGGGACAAATTGCGGGCAATACCACTCCAACGTGGAATCGTTATGCTACCTTTTTTACTACTCCAGTTGGTGTGAGTACAGTCGTACTAAAACTTATTAACAACGCTCCTGGTGGTTGTGGTAACGATTTAGCACTGGACGATATTCAATTTAGACCCTGTGGACCAACAATTACGGCATCTATCTCTGGCGGACTAAACGTTTGTTCTGGCAATACGGCTAATTTATCTGCTACAGTTTCCGCTGGCTACACGACACCCGTTTACCAATGGCAAGTAGGCACAGACGGAACCAATTTTACCGATATAACTGGAGCCAATGCCTTAACTTATAGTACAACTACCACAGGCTCTGGCACGAAATACTACCGTATGCTGGCGGCTGAAAATGGTAATTTAGCAAATACAAAATGTAGAGTGGCTTCCAATGTGTTAGCTGTCAACGTAAACGCAATTCCTGCTGCTCCAACGGTAAGTTCCTCCGTAAATTTATGTCAGAATGGCTCATCCACAACGTTAAGTGCCTCAGGTTCATCCTTGCTTTGGTACACCGCAGCAACAGGAGGAACAGGGTCGTCAACAGCCCCAACGATTGGCACAGGAACGACTGGTACGGTAACCCGTTATGTCAGTCAAACAGTGAATGGTTGCGAAAGCCCTCGTGCAAGAATTGATGCTGTAGTGAACCCACAATTATCCATTTCGTTAACTAGTGGCTCTATTACGTGTAACGGTGCTGTGCCTTCTGGAACCCTAATTGTGAATACATCAGGCGGAACACCTACTTATTATTACTCGCTGAATGGTGGAGCAAATGCCACAACAAACGTTTTTAATAACTTAGCCTCAGGTACGTATAATGTAGTGGTGACCGATAGTAAAAACTGTACAGCAACGGGTTCTTTTAACGTATCAACCCCCAATCCTCTGAGCTTAAATGCATCCGCAACAACCGATTGTAGTACAGGAACAAACAATGGGGTAATTTCTGTGGAAGCAGGCGGCGGAACATCACCCTATATCATTAAAATTGACGGTATTACTCAATCTGGTTCAAGTCCTTTTGCAGGACAAACTGCTGGCTCCCATACGATTTCAATAACAGATGTGAATGGCTGTGTACTGTCAACTACGGTTACCGTTCCTAGTGTTACCCCGCTGTCATTGAGCCTTAGCCCCACAACCTGTGCAATGGCTGGGCAAGGATCTATTACCGCTACAGCAAGCGATGGAACAAGTCCTTATCAATACCGATATAAAGTGAGTTCTGGCGGTTCATTCTCGGCATATACGACTGCAAATACCATTACGGGCTTATCTCCTAACGAATATACCATCGAAACAAAAGATAATAGAGGTTGTACCGTTCAAAGTAATGCAACAATCAATTTGTTACCAGTTGCTCCCACCCCAGCGGCAACACTCGTGAATTACTGTCAAAATGCAACCGCTACTTCACTAGGCACGGGTTTAACCTTAGTTTCTGGAGCTTCGGCAGTATGGTACACCAGCCCAACAGGTGGCAGTAGCATTCCAACGCCTACTCCGTCAACAAGTACAGCAGGAACGACAAAATACTATGTAGCACAACTTTTAGGAAGTTGCGAAAGCGAGCGAGCAATGATTGTGGTAAATGTAACCCCACAGCCTAGTGTATCAGCCACCACGACAAACGCCTGCTTTGGACTTTCGAACGGAACGATTACCATTGCAGCAACAAGTGGCTCTGCTCCCTACTCGTTTTCAATAAATGGAGGAGCAAGTCAAGAAGGCAGTGTTTTTAACAATTTAACTGCTGGTAACTATACCGCTACAGTTACCGACATTAATGGCTGTACTGCCAATACAAGTGTAACCGTAAATCAATCAACTTCAGCATTAGGTATTAACCTCACTGCTGGCCCATCTACCTGTATCAACACGGCACAAGGCACAATTTCAAGCGTGGCTTCGGGCGGTGGAGGAAGTTATAGCTATAAATTAGATGAAGGCGATTTTCAAGCTTCTGGCGACTATACTGGCCTGAATGCAGGTACTCATACGGTTGTTGTAAAAGATCAATTCGGTTGTACAGCCTCCAATTCTATTGAGTTTTTGGATAACCCTTTGGCCGTAGCTTCTAGCAATAGCCCTACGTGTTTGGTAAGTGGTGCAAACACCATCGAACTATCTGCTGCCGATGCGGGTAATGGCGTAAGCTACGCATGGACAGGCCCTAACGGATATACAAATGCAACGATGACCCCAACGATTCCTTATACAAGTACCTCTCAAAATGGAACCTATCAGTTAACGGTAACAAAGGGTATTTGTACCGCAACTTCTAGTGTTAATGTGGCATGTAGTAATGCTCTTCCCATTAAATTAGGTTCTTTTTCGGCTATTACGCTTGATAAAAACATACGTTTAGCTTGGGAAACAGTTTTGGAAATTAACAGCGATAAATTCCAAGTGTTGCGTAGTACTGATGCCCGAAATTTTGAAGTAATCGGAACCGTTAAAGCAGCTGGTAATACCAATGAAAACCGATCTTATACGTTCTCTGACGTTGAACCATTGGGAGGTATTAGCTATTACCGCTTACGTACGATAGACTTAGATGGAACAGCTGATTATTCTAAAATTGTATCGGTTCATTTCAGCGAAAATAGCCCACAAGTGAACGTAACAAACCCTGCCGAAAATGGGGTAATCGTTGTGCGAACAAACAACATCGAAAAAGCACAATTCAATTTATTTGATGCTTCAGGAAAAAATATCGCCTTTGATTTAGTTCCACAAGCAGCAAACTTATACCATTTAAAGCTTTCTCAACCTTCTGTATTCCAGTTTCTTATTTTGAAGACCGAGACAGAAGTAGGAACATTTACTTCTAAAATTTTGATTAAATAGTAATGAAGTGAACATGGCTTTTGAATTAAAAATGTGTTAATTTGAACTCACTAAGGCAAATTCCTTTGGGAATCCTTTCAATTGACCATGCAAAAAACGAATTATTAATAAAGCATTGAGGTAGTGTAAAAGTTGAAAGTTTATGAGTAATTGCCACTCAGGAAAAGTACTAGACAGACGTATTGTTTTGTAAAATGAAAAATAGTAGTAAATGGACAAATTTATTTACTACTATTTTTGTGTTAAAAGAGTGCTTAACCTATTGGTTTTGAATGCCTACTACAAACAGATATACGCTTAACAACTAACGTCTTATTACTTATTTGGGAAAAATACTTTAAACATTTAACCCTATACGCTTTCACCCCATCTTGCTTTTTGTTAGAATACCAATGAATAAAACTCAATTATCGCTTATTGCCAATGCCGCTGGGGTGGCAGTACATCAAGTACAAAATACCATCCAATTATTTGAAGAAGGTGGTACTGTTCCCTTCATTGCTCGATATAGAAAAGAGGCTACAGGAAGTTTAGACGAAGTTCAAATCTTAGCGATTAAAGACCTTTGGACGAAACTAAAAGAGGCCGATAAACGCCGAGAAGCCATTATCAAGAGCATTGAAGAGCAAGGAAAAATGACTCCTACTTTGTTAGAAAAACTTCAAAATGCTTATCACTTACAGGAATTAGAAGACCTTTATTTACCTTATAAACAAAAGCGTAAAACTCGTGCTTCGATGGCAATTGAGAAAGGACTTGAGCCTTTAGCCAAACTCGTTTTTGAACAAAAGGAAAACAACGTTCTCAAAAAAGCAGAAGCATTCTTGAACGATAAGGTAGCCAATGTGGAAGAAGCATTACAAGGTGCTAGAGATATTATTGCCGAATGGATAAATGAAAATGTGGACGCAAGAAATGCTGTCAGAAAAGTATTTGAACGGGAAGCAGTTGTTTATTCAAAAGTCAAAAAAGGAAAAGATGAAGAGGGTGTTAAATATAAAGACTATTACGACTTCAACGAACCGTTAAAACGTGTTCCTTCGCACCGCTTATTGGCCATTCGCAGAGGTGAAGAAGAGGGTTTTTTATCGGTGACGATTTCGCCAGACGAAGATAATGCCTTAGGAGCATTAGACCGCATTTTCTTACGTGGCTTACCCGAAGCCAAAGAACAGGTGGAAACGGCTATCACGGATTCA
>JBMLRK010000168.1:0-3572 GCA_049241065.1 Spirosomataceae bacterium | reverse complement strand
CATTGACATAATTTTTGATGATAGAAGTAAATTGACATTTACTTATCAAACGGATGATGATAATAAAAAGTTTTGGATTCAGAATCGTAAAGGCACTTACAAGTTCATTAAATATGTAGGGCGTTTTGATGCTTATATTAGCGAGAGAGAAGATTCTGGTATTCAAACTCAAGAGGAAGAATCTGTAGAGTCAGCAGAAACTCCAACAGATAGTTTGGATAAGCAGTAAGAGTGTTTATAATCCGCTGAACATATTTCTGATTTTAGACGGAATTACCATTCGTATAAACAGAGCTATATTAGAAATAAAAGAGACAGCTTGAAAAAGTTGTCTCTTTTATTTCACCTACAACCTCATCACTACTACCTCATACCTCATACCTACCAAAGAGTATATATCCTCCCATTTATCTTTCTATGTATATAAACTTTTGGAAAGAATGCGTCTTCATACCTGGCTTCTGAGTGTGTTCCTTTGTCTAACCTTTTCGGGATTAGCACAGCAAATCACCAACTTAGCAAATTGTAATGTCGTTTGGACAAGTCCGAGCGAAAATGCTGCTGGCTCTATGCCTGTGGGTGGAGGAGATATTGGACTCAATGCATGGGTTGAAAAAGGAGATGTACTTTTTTATCTGTCCCGTAGCGGCACGTTCGACGAAAATAATCAACTCTTGAAACTAGGGCGAGTACGTTTGCAATTGAGCAATAATCCTTTTGCTTCTACTTCTTTTCGTCAAGAACTAAAATTAGAAGAAGGCTACGTACAGCTTACAGGCGATGGCACTGTCTTGAAACTCTGGGTTGATGTCTTTCGTCCCGTGGTGCATCTGGATATTCAGAGTGCGAAACCAACGGTGCTTAAAGCAAGTTATGAATCATGGCGTTTTGACGACCATCTGATTACGGATGATAAAGAATTAAGAGCCAATTCGTATAAAGCAAAGCAACCATTTGCCGTAAAAACCTATAAAGACAGCATCGCCTATCAAGGAAACGAACTACTTTTTGTCCATCGAAATCGGGCAGATATAGAAGATATTTTTGATTATACCGTCCGAATGGAAGGGATGTCGTCTGTCAAAGAACAGCTTTTTAACCCCATTAAACAGAATACCTTCGGCGGAGTCATGCGTGGTGAAAACATGAAAGTAGGCAATGTTAGCAAAGGAACTTACACGAATATTCCATACAAATCATGGGCTTTAACGAGTGTAAAAGCAACCCGAAAACATACTATGGAACTGGTCTTGCACGTCGAGCAGTCCCCAACACTTGCTGCATGGCAAGACAGTTTAAAGGCAATTACCGCAGAAGCGAAGCAACATCAAAAAACGGCATTCTCGAATACCTTAGCTTGGTGGAAACAATTTTGGGACAGAAGTTATGTCTATCTCAACAGTACAGATACTTCGGCAAAGGCTCTTGCTTCGGTTTCTCGTAATTATCAACTTTTTCGTTATCAATTAGCCTGTAATGCTTACGGAAAATGGCCTACTAAATTTAACGGAGGACTTTTTGCTTTTGACCCTGTTTTTGTGAATCCGATTTATCCTTTTTCACCCGATTTTCGTTTGTGGGGAGGAGGAACAATGACCGCTCAAAATCAACGCTTAGTGTATTTTCCGATGTTTAAATCGGGAGATGTGGATATGTTGAAGTCGCAGTTTGATTTCTATTTGAAGAATCAAAAAAATGCAGAATTACGAAGTAATGTTTATTGGAAACATAACGGATCCTGTTTTACGGAACAAATTGAAAACTTTGGATTGCCCAATGTAACGGAATATAATCCCAAAAAAGTCACGGAGTCGAATCAAGGAGTAGAGGCAAACGCATGGCTTGAATACGAATGGGAGACCGTTTTTGAGTTTTGTTTCATGATGTTAGAAGCCGAACGCTACGAAAATAAAGATATTCATGCTTATATCCCTTTTATCGAAAGTTGCCTGACCTTCTACGATGAACACTACGTGCAATTGGCAAAAGCTCGTGGCGTAAAGGCCTATGACGAAAAAGGTCAGTATATTTTTTACCCAAGTTCGGCGGCCGAAACCTTCAAAATGACCTATAATTCAGTAACGGTTATTAGTGCCTTGCAAAGTATTTTGACTCGATTATTAGACCTTCCTACCAGTTATTTAGATAGCTTGCAACGAGAAAAATATGGCACGATGCTCAAACGCATTCCGCCTATTCCTTTGCAGTCGTTCGAGCAACACACAACCATTGCACCCGCTCAGGTATGGGCAAGAGTGCAAAATTCAGAAGCTCCTCAGTTATACCCCGTGTATCCTTGGGGAATTTATGGCATCGGAAAACCCGATTTAGAAATAGCCATTAACACCTACCGATATGACCCTCATGTGCAGAAATACAACAGTCATATAGGGTGGAGGCAGTACAATATTTTTGCAGCACGCTTGGGACTAACGGAAGAAGCCGCTCGATTAACAAAGCTAAAATTTAAAGATTCCTCGCATCGTTTTCCCACGTTTTGGGGGCCAGGTTTCGACTGGACACCTGACCATAATTGGGGTGGTAGTGCTATGATTGGACTTCAAGAAATGTTAATGCAAGTAGAAGGGAAGAAAATTTATCTATTACCTGCCTTCCCTAAAAATTGGAATGCTCGTTTTAAATTAAATGCTCCTTACCAAACAACGATTGAAGCAACTGTTACGAATGGAAAAATTACTCAACTACTTGTAACTCCGAAAGAAAGAGAAAAAGATGTGCTAATATGGCCATAAAAGAGCCGCTTTTGTAATCTTTTTCATTTTTGTTTCATCTTTACTCATAGTCTTTCTACCTTTGCACCATGAACAGCACAATCACACATCACCATCATTTGCATTTTTCCTAAACAAGGAAGGCTAATGAGTATTGTGCCAATGTTAGAAGACTCAAACATTCAACAAATAGATAAGCCTGATTCCTGTGAAGAGTCGGGCTTTTTTTATAATCGGAGTACCATCGTTTCGTATGAAAACAGTAATTATTAAGTACAATGCAGGAAATGTTCAGTCGGTTATGTATGCCCTTGACCGTATTGGGGTAAACTACCTTTGGACAGACGACGAAGCCGAAATTCGTTCGGCAGACAAAGTGATTTTCCCTGGAGTAGGTGAAGCCAGCACTGCCATGAGCTACTTACGAGAAAAAGGATTGGACAAAGTAATTCCTTCGTTGACACAACCCGTTTTAGGAACGTGTGTCGGAATGCAATTGATGTGCCGTCATTCGGAAGAAAACAATACCGATTGCATGGGCATTTTTGACATTGATGTAAAACGCTTTGATTCAAGTAATTTCAAAGTGCCACACGTAGGCTGGAATAATATCTTCGACCTGACGAGTCCGCTCACAGCAGGTCTTAGCGAGAGTGCCTATATGTACTTTGTGCATAGTTTTTATGCTGAATTGAGTCAATATACAGTTGCTAAATGCGACTATGTACAGCCTTTTTCGGCCATGTTACAAAAAGACAATTTTCATGCAGCTCAATTTCATACCGAAATTAGTGGTAAAGAAGGACAAGTGATTATCGAAAACTTCTTGAAATTGTAGTA
>JBMLRK010000167.1:0-3917 GCA_049241065.1 Spirosomataceae bacterium | reverse complement strand
TCTACTACAAGAATTTAAAATTATAGGTCAGCGATACGATAGGGGCTGCAAAAACGCTTAACTCATTGGCTTGTAAACCATATCCAACTGCCTTGAAGAATACGGAATAAGCATTCTGACGACCATATAAATTATAAACCGTAAAAATCCAACTTCCTTGCCAGCGTTTATCTTTTAAACTTGGGTTGTTGATTGTCCAAGAGAAATCTAAACGGTGATAATCCGAAATACGGTCGTTGTTACGGCTTTCATACACAGGATATTTTTTTGCTCCTAACAAGTACATTCCCACTGGAGAGGTAAACGGACGACCAGTTTGGTAAGCAAAAGTAAATGAAAAACTATGGTGTTTATTAGGCTGAATATTCATCATAATATTCAAGCTATGAGGCTTGTCATAATTGGTCGGATACCAATTTCCTTGACTAATTTGCTGTAATTCAGGGAAATCACCTTTCATCAATTGGAACGAACGAGCGTATGTATAACTTGCCCAGCCACTAAGTTCTCCTTTCTTTTTGGTAACCATCAGTTCTAGTCCATAAGCCTTGCCTTCGCCCGAAATCAATTGCGTTTCAATGGTCTTGTTTAACTGTAAATCCGCACCAGAAATATAGTCTAACAGGTTTTGAGTTCTACGATAATAGCCTTCTAACGACACTTCCCAGATACTTTCTTTTAAGTTTTTGAAAATCCCCATCGATACAAAATCACTTACCTGTGGCTTTATATGACTATCTGCTGTTTTCCAACGAGAAGTAGGCAACGGAGTCGTATTGTTACTCAACAATTGAATGAATTGCTGCATACGGTTATAGCCAAACTTGATGGTACTATTTTCGGACAGCGTATATTTCATGGTGACACGAGGCTCAAAACCACTGTACGTTTGCCCTATTGCACCAGAAGCGATTTCTTCGGTACTGAACACTGAAGCCGCTGATTTTGGTTGAGTGGTTAAGTAATTACGAACAGTATAAGGCCCTAGACCCAAAAATAAGGCATAACGTAAACCTGCTTGAATCGTAAATCGAGCATTGACTTTGTATTCATCGTCCACAAATGCGGCTAATTCAAGTGCTTGTTCATTGGGCAATTCTACCGATGAAATACGGGAAACAATACCTTTGTTGAGCGTACCAGGCTGAATATCGTAACGAATTCCTGATAAACCAAAGTTCAATTTATGGGCATCATTGGGGTTGTAATCGAAGCCTATTTTTAGATTTTTATATGAAATCTGATTTTTTAAATCAATGCGATTTACTGTGTCAGGAGAATAGGTAGTTGTTATATAATCACTGCTTACACCAACGACTTCCATACTTAATTTCGGGTTGAAATAACGGCTCCAGTGAATCGACATATTTTGGTGACCGTAATCAAATTGGGTCTTTTTAGCAATGACGTTTTGTAATGAAAACAAAGAGTCAATTTGGTAGTAATCTTTGCTAAAGTAGGTCGCAAAAGTAAGGGTGTTCTTCTTGTTAGGGCGATAAAAAACTTTGGTGGCAACGTCATAGAAATTGGCACGAGTAGTTTCCATATTTTTAGGGGCGAACCATTTAAACAAAAAGTCATTGAAGGAAACCCTGCCCGCAGCCATAATCGAAAGCTTATCTTTGATGATGGGAACTTCTGCCATTACACGGTTAGACACTAAGCCAACACCGCCCGATAATCTGAATGTATCCAGCTTTGGTTCGGTCATTTTGATGTCTAAGACCGCCGCCGAACGTCCTCCAAAACGAGCAGGAACACCCCCTTTATAAAGTTCCATTTCACGAATGGCATCCGAAGCAAACACCGAGAATAATCCAAATAAGTGCGTCGGATTGAAAATCGGCATATCGTCAATATAAATTAAATTTTGGTCGATATTTCCCCCACGAATATTGACCCCGTTAGAGCCTTCACCTACCGATGAAACCCCAGGAAGGGTTTGTAAGGAACGAATAATATCGACCTCGCCCATCATGGCTGGCAGTTTTTTGATACCCTTAATACTTAGGATGGTAACGCCTAAAGAGGGAGTTTCGATACTTCGACGAGTTGCTTGGCTCGATACAATTACTTCTTCTAAGGTTTTGGTAACATCTTCTAGCGAAATCTTTAAATCCGTATCTTTTCGGAGTGTTACCTTTTCTCGAAACGATTTGTAGCCAACATGGCTTACTTTTAGAATGTACTCGCCCACAGGCAAATACAGTAAAAAATGACCTAACGAATCGGTAATAAATCCTGATTTTTTATAGTCGAGTGTAATGGTTGCTCCAAGAATGGGTTCGCCTGTTGATTGGTCAAGCACAGTACCTGTTAACGCAGGAATATTTAACTCTTTGGCAGCGGTATTTTTTTGAGAAAAAGCGTGCTGATAGCAAGTAAAATAGAGTAAGGAAACAAGTAGGTAGATTAGTTTGTGTGAAAATAATTGTTTTGTCATAGTAATTGGATAAGAAAATTAGATACGAATGACAAGGTACAAAAAAAAATGGCTATTGCTCACCTGATTACCAAGGAGCAATAGCCTTATACCGATAAATTGGGGATTTGTAGCTACAAAATAGCCAATCCTCAAGACATTCTTCTAATGATTTTTACTTAGCAAAATCAGCAGCCAATTTATTTAATTCTTCATCTGACACTTTTCCAGACTTAATAACCGTACGATAACGGAAGGTAACGGACTGATGCGGTGCTAAGGTAAAATTAGTTTCTTTCGCCCCTTTGGTAAATACCTTTTCGCCTAGTGGATTTACCGAAAATAATCCGTAGCCTCTGGTATGCCAATAGCTAGGATAATTTAAGTTTTTAGGATGGTCAATAATCGCAACAGCAATATCTTCGTCTTTGATTTTTCCACCTAAATTCATCCATTTAGCACGAGTTGACCAAGTTGCTTCGCCGTTGATTCCCTCGCTGCTGTGATAATTTCCAGTAATACCCGTATTGTCCAACTTATCTACTTTCGTTTCAATACCATTGGCATCTACAAAAACATCGGGTTTGTCGGACGGATGTTCCAATTCTCTAGCCAGACGAATCGCAAACAAACCATCTTTTACATCGTTAAATTTAACCTCTTCGTTTTGAGCTTCTAAGGTCGTAATACGGTCAATCACACGAACATTTCCCATTGACTGAAAAACGTAAGTAGTTTTTTCTTTCAAGAGCGTTTTGCCTTTTCCGTCTGTATCAATCCAGTCGGCAGTAACATCCAGACTCGCTTTTCCGAAACCACTTTTTAGGTTACTGATACCCGTGTGTTTAATTGTGCCGTATTTACTTCTGTCTTTGATAGCCGTTGAATTATTCCAGAAATCGAAGCCATTGACATACTCATAGTTAAACCACATTCCGACGTGGTGCGGGTGGTCAACACGCTCTCCTGCACGAGTAGCAAAAGGATAACCACGAGTGATAAGTGTTCCTTTAGCAGTACGAATAGGGTACAAAACGGGCTTTTTCAATACCGAATCATTGGGATAAAAATAGCTTGTAAAATCAGCTCCATTTACTTTTACATCTACTCGATGTTCCTTGTTATTTGGCACTAAGTCTATTTTATCCTTTTTGCCTTGAGCAACTACTAGAGGGCTAACTGCCAAGCCTATTAGTACAAGTAATTTGTTTTTCATACGATTGTCTATTTTGTTTAATGAACAATGATAGAAATTTTTCAAGATGAAACTATCCTCCTACAAGAAGTGGTAGCCGATAGATAAGGACAAAAGCAAAGGGATTAAAATCCCTGTTTAGTATATCGTTCGTCCCGATGGGACTCTGAGGGTTTATAGGTTTGTATATCAAAGCTTTACGTATTGACTATTTTTGTAAAAGTCTCTTAGAGACGACCGAGTTCGTAAACAGGGATTTTAATCCCTGTACTATTAGAATGAATGACTAGGTATTTTTTC
>JBMLRK010000166.1:0-5608 GCA_049241065.1 Spirosomataceae bacterium | reverse complement strand
GCCGTTGGCTCCATACAGTGCGATAACACCACCATGAACCTGCTCAAAGTCAACGATTTTGTAGCAAAAGTCATTCGAGAACGACTGCCCAATATGCTGGTTGTCAACGTATGTTCGTCTCCTGGAAGTGGAAAAACAACCTTGATGCAAGAAACAGGCAAGCGACTAAAAGGCAAACTCAATATGGCGGTACTGGTAGGCGACCCCGAAACCGAACGGGATGCCATCCGTATGCGTGACGTGGGTATCAATGCCCTACAAATTGTAACAGGCGGAATGTGTCATATCGAAGCCCAAATGATTCTTCAAGCCCTTGACCATATCGACCTCACAAACGTAGATTTATTATTTATCGAAAACGTCGGCAATCTTGTGTGTCCAGCCGCTTTCGACTTGGGCGAAGATTACAGAGTGACCGTTTTGGCAAGCACCGAAGGCGACGACAAACCCAAAAAGTATCCACGAATGTTTTTGACAAGTGAGTTACTAATCGTTTCTAAAGCCGATTTACTACCGTATGTTCCCTTTTCCGTAGAAGCCGTCACGAAAGATGCCAGAGAAGTAAATCCTGACTTAGACGTAATGACGATTTCCAGTTTAAAAGGCGATGGCATGGACGAATGGTGTCAGTGGCTAATTGACAAAGTTGCGGAGAAAAAGGGAAATCTAGTGGAAGCATGAACAAGGTAAATGATGAAGAGACTGTCAGTAAAACCAACACCTACAAAATCAATATAACAGGTCTTGTGCAAGGAGTTGGCTTCCGTCCTTTTGTCTTTCAATTAGCAAAAACATGGGGACTAAATGGACAGGTTAATAATGGTGCTGAGGGAGTAGAAATTGTTTTCAATGCGACTACTGACATGGCAACGCTTTTTTTCCAAGAAGTACTTAACCAAGCTCCATCGCTGGCAAAAATTCAAAATTCATCATTAGAGCAAACTGACAATCATTATTTTACAGAATTTTCAATTACTGAAAGTACGAGCAAAAACACTTTTTCGATGTTACTCACGCCCGATTTTGGGATGTGTAGCGACTGCCGAAAAGAACTGTACGAGCAGACAAACAGGCGTTATCGCTACCCATTTATCACCTGTACGAATTGTGGGCCAAGGTATTCTATCATCACCAAATTACCTTACGACCGTCCGCAAACGACAATGGCAAACTTTACGCTATGTCCGACCTGTGAACACGAATATAACAATCCAGAAGACCGTCGTTTTTTTGCACAAACAAACTCCTGCGATGTATGCGGCCCTCAATTAAGCTGGTATAAAACGGACGAAAAACACGTTAAACTGTTATCTGAATTACACGATTCCCATTGGATTTTAACCCGTGTAAAAGATGCTTTGGAAGCAGGAAAGATTTTAGCGGTCAAAGGAATTGGAGGTTACTTATTAATCTGCGATGCCACCAATGAAACGGCAATACAGCTCCTTCGTGAACGTAAAAACCGCCCCACGAAACCCTTTGCGGTACTGTTCCCGACTTTAGAAGCACTTAAAAAAGAAGCGTTTGTAAGTCAACAAGAGGCCAATTCCTTGACAAGTGTCGCCGCTCCGATTGTATTGGTGAAACAAAAAAATAGTCCTCATCGACAAATTGCAACATCGGTAAACCCCAGACTAAAACACGTAGGAGCAATATTACCTTATACTCCTTTGTTAGACTTAATTGCAACCGATTTCGGCAAGCCCTTAGTCGCAACAAGTGGCAACATCAGCGGAAGCCCGATTATTTTTGAAGACGATAAAGCGTTCACAGAGTTATCAAGCATGGCAGATTATTTTTTAACGAATAACCGTCAAATTGTACTTCCGCAAGACGATTCTGTAATCCGATTTTCTAAAAAATATCAACAGAAAATCATCATCCGAAGAAGTAGAGGCACATTACTGGCACTCCATCCTACACCAAAATTGAACGGACAATACCTAAGTTTTGGAGCATCGTTGAAAAGTACATTTGCCATTAAAAATAAAGAAAATCTGTACGTGAGTCAGTATTTAGGAGAGTTGGAAAGTTATGACACCCAGCAAAGTTTTGAGTATGTCTTAGCACATTTCACCACTTTATTGGGCAATCATCGAGAGCAATATACACTTTTCTGTGATGCTCACGAAGGGTATTTTTCCACACAGTTGGCGAAAACGTTAGGAGAAAAATGGCATTTACCTGTTCATAAAATTCAACACCATGAAGCTCATTTAGCAGCGGTATTAGCCGAAAATAACATTTCCCTAACAGAAGATTCCGTGATGGGAGTTATTTGGGATGGCACTGGCTACGGCAACGACGGAAATATCTGGGGAGGAGAATTTTTCATCAACCATAAAAGAATTCATTTCGATTATTTCGATGCCATTTTAGGAGATAAAATGCCTCGTGAACCTCGAATTTCAGCCTTGTCATTAACGCATCAGGCGAATTGTGCAGACCTTGTAAAAGGGCAATTCACTACGCAAGAATGGAATTTGTACACGAAAATCTTAACCACTAATTCTTTAAAAACCAGCAGTGTAGGTCGTCTTTTTGACGCTGTGGCTTCTATTTTAGGTTTAATCGAAAAACAGTCTTTTGAGGGCGAAGCTGCCATGCTCTTAGAAGAATTGGCAGAAACCTATTTCCAAGAAAAAGGCTACGATTTTGAAGAAAGTTATAGTACGAATTTCGTTGGAAATGTTCCTACGAAGCAATTCATCTTAGGCATTATTCAGGATATAAATGAGCAGAAAACGCAGTCTTTTATCGCTGCAAAATTTCATTATTCATTGGTTCAATGTATCCGAATTATTGCTCAACAACATCACATTAAAAAGCTGGCATTTAGCGGCGGCGTGTTTCAAAATACCGTGTTAGTGGATTTACTAATTCATCAGTTACAAGACGATTTTCAGTTATTTTTCCATCAACAGTTATCGCCCAACGACGAAAATATTGCTTTCGGTCAATTAATTATCGGTTCATCTAATTAATCATTAAAACCTAACTATATGTGTCTTGCAATTCCAGGGAAAATACAATCCATTGAATACCAATACGATGGATTAGTGCGAATGGCAAAGGTGCTTTTTGGCGGAATCGTCAAAGAAGCAAGTCTTGATATGGTTCCAGAGGCGGTTGTGGGCGACTATGTATTGGTTCACGTTGGCGTAGCACTGACCATTGTGGACGAAGAAGAAGCTCAAAAAACGTTTAGCTACCTCCGTGAAATCGGAGAATTAGACGAACTAATTGATTCTTGCCAATTGGATGCTCCAAACCCAAATCAGCCATGAAATTCTTATCTGAATATAGAAATCCAGAACTCGTTGAACAATATTTAGACGAGATTAAAAAGACCGTCACACGCCCATGGACAATCATGGAAGTCTGTGGTGGACAAACACATAGTTTAGTCAAAAATGGACTACTAAATTTACTTCCCAAAGAAGTACAAATGGTACATGGCCCAGGCTGTCCAGTCTGCGTAACGCCTATCAACTTGATTGATAAAGCGGTTTATTTGGCAGAAGAAAAAGGAGTAATTTTATGCTCTTTTGGCGACATGATTCGAGTGCCAGGTTCACAACGCAGCCTACTCGAAGCCAAAGCAAACGGGGCGGATGTCCGAATTTTATACTCTCCGCTTGAAGCCGTAAAATTAGCCCAACAGCATCCCGATAGAGAGGTCGTATTTTTTGCGGTTGGCTTTGAAACCACTGCTCCTGCAAACGCCCTTTCGGTAGTTCATGCAAAGCGTTTGGGCTTAAAAAATTATTCCATCTTAGCATCGCATGTTCTTGTTCCTCCTGCCATAGATGCCGTTATGAACGACGAAACCGCTCGCATTCAGGCGTTTCTGGCGGCAGGTCACGTTTGTGCTATCATGGGAATTGGTCAATACTACGACTTGGTCGAAAAATACGATATTCCAATGGTGGTCACGGGTTTTGAACCTGTGGATTTATTGCAAGGTATTCTTATGACAGTCAAGCAATTAGAAGCAGGAAAGGCAAACTTAGAAAACCAATATAGCCGAATTGTCAAGCCAGAAGGAAACCCAGAAGCCATCAAAATTATTCAAGAGGTTTTTGAAGTTGCCGACCGTGAATGGCGTGGTTTAGGCAATATTCCGATGAGTGGCTGGGAAGTACGAAACGAATTGGCAGCGTTTGATGCCAATAAAAAGTTTTCGGTCAACATCATAAAAGTTCCAGAATGTGCAGATTGCATCGCAGGATTAGTCCTCAAAGGGATAAAAAAACCCGTTGAATGTAGTCAATTTGGCAAAAATTGTACCCCAGAAAAACCGTTGGGAGCTCCTATGGTCTCTTCCGAAGGAGCTTGTGCCGCCTATTTCCACTATGCTGAATTCGTCCAATAACGAACTTATTTATTCTATAATCAAATGACTGATAACGCTATTTTAAGTCTAACTTGTCCCATGCCAAAGCTCGACTTTGACGTAATTACGCTTGGACATGGCAGCGGTGGTATTTTAACGAATAAACTGTTGGAGTCGGGTGTTTTTAATTTACTCAAAAACCCGTTACTCGACACACACCACGACGGAGCGGTGTTTGATTTTTCGGGAAAATTAGCCTTTTCAACGGATAGCTATGTTATTTCTCCTGTCTTTTTCCCAGGGGGAAATATCGGCGAATTAGCCATCAACGGAACAGTAAACGACCTTGCCATGTGCGGAGCTGTACCCAAATATTTATCGTTGAGTTTCATCATCGAAGAGGGTTTACCCATGACCGAATTCTGGGAAATCTTGGTTTCCATCAAAAATGCGGCTCAACAAGCCAATGTGCAAATCGTTACGGGCGATACCAAAGTGGTGGAAAGAGGCAAGGGCGACAAGATTTTCATCAATACTTCTGGCATCGGAGAAGTACATCCAAAGGCTCAAATTTCATCTAACAACCTAAAAACAGGCGATAAAATCATTGTTTCAGGACACATCGCTACCCACGGAATCGCCATCATGTCTGTTCGAGAAGGCTTAGATTTTGAGACACATATCATCAGCGATACCACCCATTTAAACCATACTGTAAAGGC
This sequence comes from Spirosomataceae bacterium, assembly GCA_049241065.1. GTDB lineage: Bacteria > Bacteroidota > Bacteroidia > Cytophagales > Spirosomataceae > JALRIJ01. The sequence continues at coordinate 550 of JBMLRK010000166.1, read as the reverse complement.
ATTATTAGACGATTTTGGAAGCGATATTCACCTTTTCAGAGACCCAACAAGAGGGGGCGTTGCCACTGTCTTAAATGAAATTGCTCGTGATTGCGGCTTAGGAATTAACATTTCTCAGAAAAATATACCCGTCTTAGAAGAAGTATCAGGAGCCTGCGAACTCTTAGGACTCGACCCGCTTTATGTAGCCAACGAAGGCGTATTCATAGCCATTGTAGCAGGTGAAATTGCCGATACCTTCCTAGCAAAACTCCAATCATTTGACAATGGTCAACACGCCTCCATCATAGGAGAAATCGTAGAAGAACATCCCAAACAAGTTATTTTAACCAGTAAAATCGGTGGAAAAAGGGTCGTCAATATGCTGGTAGGAGAACAATTACCGAGGATTTGCTGATTTTTCATTACTCATTTAAGGTCTTTGTGATTTTACTCGCACAACGCAGACAGGGTTTGAACCCTGTCTGCGTTAAACCAAGCATTAAAACCCATTTGTTTCAAGAATCATATTTTCACACAACTATGTTTTCTATATGTCTATGTGGTTAAA
>JBMLRK010000165.1:0-5390 GCA_049241065.1 Spirosomataceae bacterium | reverse complement strand
TTAATATGAAGATTGCCAAATTTGCCAAAAAGAATGCGATCAAAACGTTCTACTACATTTCGCCAAAAGTGTGGGCTTGGAACCAGTCAAGAGCTTGGAATATCAAAAAATATGTAGATCGTCTTTTTGTAATTTTCCCTTTTGAAAAAGCCTTTTTCAAGAAATACGACTACGAAGTTGATTATGTAGGTAATCCCCTTTTTGATGCCATTGCGGATTTTACACCTAAAGAAAATTTCCGTAAAGAAGCTCGTGTTGGACAAAAGCCCATCATTGCCCTTTTGCCAGGAAGTCGCTTACAAGAAGTGACGACCATGCTTCCGTTGATGCTTTCTCAAGTATATAATTTCCCTGATTATCAATTTGTTATTGGCGGAGTTTCAAATTTGCCGAAAGAATTATATACCCGTTGGCTGTCGTTATTTCCTGTAAAAATCGTTTATGACGATGCCTATAATTTACTAACCGTTGCCGATGCCGCACTGGTTACGTCGGGAACAGCCACGCTAGAAACGGCTTTATTAAACGTCCCTCAAGTGGTTTGTTACAAGGGAGGAGCAATTGCTGCCGCTTTAGCCAAACGCCTAATCAAAGTTCCATTTATCTCGCTCGTAAATTTAATTGCAGAGAAAGAAGTAGTTAGAGAGTTAATTCAACAGCAACTAACTCCAGAAAACTTGCAGACAGAACTACATAAAATAACCCTTAATAAAGCAAGTCGCCAAGAACAACTTGACGGCTATGCACACATCAAAGCTATTCTTGGCGAAAAAGGGGCTTCCCAAAAAGCTGGGGAGTTAATGGTTGGTTATTTGCGTTAGCTATTAGACTTATAGGGATAGCATGATAACATCCAATCCCTATAAGCTTTTTGAGAAAACTCATTCCTAAAAAGTCACCTCCATAAACGGATGGGGTGTGAAGCATAACACAAAAATCAACAGTGCGAACCAACCTAATACCTGACGTTTCCAGTCGAGAGGTTGGTCTTCTTCTACATCTGGATGATAGACTCCTAGTACTCTTCCAAGTAAAAATAAGAAGGGGAAAAAGCCCGAAAACCCATGTTTGCTCTCAATAGCAGGAATCATACTCAAGCCCAGTTGTAGCACAATAACGCCTAAACTGAGTATCCAAGCGGTGTATTTATTTTCGGGATTGATACGAGAAAAACAGATTCTTAGTCCAAAAACATAAAGCAAAAGCCACTGAAAAAAGTCCGTTTCCGAAGCATAATCAGCTTTTAACTGCCCTATCTGACGAATTGTTTGCACCGAAAATAAGCCATAACCTGCATACAACACAAAGAGTACATAAATAATGGGAGAAACGACCTGAAAGCGTTTTTTTCCAATTAATCCGTACAAAATATGTCCCCCATCTAATTGACCAATCGGGAATAAATTCAAGGCGGTAAAAAATAAGGCTAAGTATCCAGCCCAGATAAACGGATAGTGCATCATCTCAAAATTAGGTGGCACTAAAGCTGGATCAGCAACGTAATTTTTGAAGAAAGTAAACAATAAGTTATCGCCTAAAACCAATTGACCACCAATCAGCTTTTCATTTTTCATTACCTCCTCCGCATAGTGCGTTCCATACTTGAGATAATCTGGGTGAATATGGTAGATATAGTCTATTGGGGGTAAATGTGTGAATCCATACCACAGAACACCAATCGCCACAAAAAATCCAGCCAAAGGCCCAGCAATACCAATATCAAAATACTGTTTACGGGTACGAGTACGATCTAAAATACGAATAACAGCCCCCAACGTTCCGATACTCATCATAAAAGGCCCTAGCCACATCGGAATATAATAAGGCAAAGATGTTTTGATTTTATAATATTTAGCCATGAAATAATGACCAAATTCGTGTACGGTCAAAATTCCTAAAAAAGGAATCGAAAAGGCAAAACCTTGCCAAAAGTCTTCTGGAAAATGAAGTGCGTATGGCTCTGGAAGGAAGAAAAAGAATTTCCCCGTAATGGACTCTGCCCCCGATAAGGTCGTCGTCACTACGGTTGCCACAAAAAGGATTGCTTGTATTAAAATGGTTTTGTTTCTCACTGGATTACTTGGAATTCGCCCCAAATACGTCTAAAATGGTGTATTGATTAGGTATAATATGTGCTACTTGAATTCCCAATTGGGCTGCTCCTTCAAGGTTTTCTAATTTATCATCCAAGAATAGCGTCTCGCTTGCCTCAAGTTCTGCTTCGTCCAATAACTGCTGATAAATGGAGACATGAGGCTTCACTTTACCCATCTCATAAGATAAGAACACTTTATCAAACAAATCGTTCAGATAACGTTCGCCTGTGCATTTATACAAAATGCGTTCTACATCAATAATGTGAATATTGCTGGTGTTCGACAAGACAAAAGTTTTGTATTGACTACGCAAGGACTTTATCAAGGCAATTCGTTCTGGCTCAATGTCTAGTAACAGAGCAGAAAAGGCTTGATCAATGGCTTCGTCAGTTGCTTCAATGGCGAGGTGACTGCGTAATAAGTCACGAAATTCAGCATCGGTATAATGCCCCATTTCATAGTTGACCCAAAGGTTTTGTTCAGTAATAATTCGTTCCACCTCTTTTTCAGAAAATGCTGCTGATAATTCGGCGAGAGCAATATAGGTTTTAGGGAAATCAATATCAATCACTACATTTCCTAAGTCAAAAACGATGTTTTTCATCTGATTATAATGTTGAGTTATTTTTAAATGGTATCAGATGGAACGCCCTAACTATTCCTCTGTGTATCAAAGTTGTTTGGCATGGGCGTTTCATGGTACTGTATATAAATTGGTTTAACGATATGCTGATAGTACTAAATTTATGGAAAGTAGCATGGAACTTATGTTGGTTCTATTCGCTCCAAAACCAAAATAAGTGGCTAGTACTAGACCAACCACTTATTCAGTTTTATTTTTCAAAAATAGCTTAACATCTTATCCATTAGATAACTACGCCCATTTTAGAGAATTTATCAATACGTTGGTTGATACGTTCTCTTTCGCTTAGTGTCGATAACTCAGCGATGTTTTCTAAGATTACTTTCTTCACAGTATTGGCAGCGGCTTCATGGTTTAAATGAGAACCTCCTAACGGCTCAGGAATGATACCATCAATTAAGCCATTTCCTAACATATCCGTAGCCGTTAATTTCAACGCTTCTGCTGCTTGTTCTTTATAATCCCATGAACGCCATAAAATTGAAGAACATGATTCTGGAGAAATTACCGAATACCACGTGTTTTCTAACATCAATACTTTGTCACCGATGGCAATACCTAATGCACCACCCGAAGCACCTTCGCCAATGATGATACAAATAACAGGTACTTTCAACATAAACATATCACGGATATTACGAGCAATTGCTTCTCCTTGTCCTCTTTCTTCTGCTTCTAAACCAGGGAAAGCACCAGGCGTATCAATCAAGGTAACAATTGGCTTACCAAATTTCTCAGCCATTTTCATTAAACGTAATGCTTTACGATACCCTTCTGGGTTTGGCATCCCAAAATTACGAAACTGACGTTCTTTGGTATTACGTCCTTTTTGTTGACCAATAATCATCACTGTTTGGTCAGCGATTTTACCGAATCCACCAATCATCGCATTATCATCTCCTACCGTACGATCTCCGTGTAACTCAATAAACTCATCACAAATGTGCTGAATATAATCAAGTGTATAAGGGCGTTCAGGATGACGAGACAACTGAACTCTTTGCCAACGAGTAAGATTAGCAAACGTTTCTTTTTTTAAATCTTCGATGCTCTGTTCTAATTGAGAAGCAGCCGCAGAGACATCCACATTACTGTCGATTGCTAATTTTTTCATTTCTGCCAGCTTGGATTCCAATTCAGCTATTGGTTTTTCAAAATCTAAAAGTGTTCGCATAATATCTTTAGCAAGTATTTTCTTTAAGGTAATTATCCCTCAAATTTTTGACATCGTGACACTTAGCCAAAAAGCTCGTGTCTTGTTTGAGTACTTCTTTAATTTGATAATCTATTAACTATCAATCAGTTAAACCAACTACAATAGTAAGATCATCAAACTGGGTCATTTTCAAGATGCAATTTAGTCAAAAAGAAAATTGATTTAATGAAACCTACTGGATTTTTCCGTGAAATATCACCGATTCGTCTTTGTTTCCTATATCCATAACCCCAACAAGACGGTCTATCTATGACCCAAAAAGTAAAGAAACTACCAAGACCCTGCAATAGACCTAAAGTATTTAACTATTTTTGAGTTATATCTAAAAATAGTACCATTTAAAATAGTACAGATTAAAATTTACGTTTATTATTCTTCAATTATCCCCCTAAAAACATGCAAATTGGAATTATTGGACTAGGCAAAATGGGTTTTAACCTTGCCCTCAATTTACAAAGAAACGGTTACGAAGTAGTTGCCAATGACGTAAATGCAGATTTTGTCCAAAAAATAGGCGAAGCAGGTATTAACACAGCAAACACCATTGAATCACTTTGTGGTCAATTGACGGGTCGTAGAGTCATCTGGTTGATGGTTCCTGCGGGTGAGATTGTGGACAAAGTCATAGAATCGTTACTACCGTTTCTACAAAAAAATGACATCGTTATTGATGGAGGAAACTCCAACTTTAAGGAGTCAAAAAGACGTTATGCTTTCTTGCAAGAAAAAGGTATCGACTTTTTAGATTGCGGAACATCAGGCGGAACATCAGGTGCTTTGAACGGAGCCTGTACTATGATTGGTGGTGACAAAGAGGTTTTTGAATATGTTGCGGAAGTATTCAAGAAGATTTCTGTTGAAAATGGCTCGCTTTATACAGGAGCTGCTGGTAGTGGTCATTTCACTAAAATGGTACATAACGGTATCGAATACGGTATGATGCAGGCAATTGCCGAAGGTTTTGAAGTATTTGAACATTCGGAGTTTGATATTGACTTCCAGAAAACAGCTAAATTGTTTAACCACGGTTCGGTTGTACGTAGCTGGCTGATGGAATTAACCGAAAGTGCCTTCTCAAAAGACCCTCACCTAGACAGTATCAAAGGCATCATGCACTCTTCTGGCGAAGGTAAATGGACACTAGAAACTGCATTAGACCTAGGCGTACCGACCCCTGTAATTGCTCTTTCCGTGATGATGCGTTACCGTTCTCAAATGGCAGATACCTTCTCAGGAAAAGTAGTAGCTGCTCTTCGTAATGAATTTGGAGGTCATGCAGTAGAAAAACACTAAGAAATGATGTTGAATTTTGAATGTTAAATTTTGGATTAAAGAAATTAGCATTTTATTTTTTGAACCTGTTTAAACTTTCGTAGAACTACGTGCGTAAGCAATGAATATATTCTGTTTGAGCGCAGCGAGTTTATATATTCTT
>JBMLRK010000164.1:0-14698 GCA_049241065.1 Spirosomataceae bacterium | reverse complement strand
GTTTTATCTTTTATAAAAATTGATGAAGTAAATATATAGCTATCGGCTGTATGCCTTTGAGCATTAGCCTTTATAATCGGTTGAAGCAATAAAAATCCTTTCGAAGGCATCAAGAGAAATACACCGAACGACAGGAAAATCAAGCAAATCAAGCAGTTTAAAATGCTTATCATGTGTAATTATATAGTCTGCACCACTTGAAATAGCAGCATCTATAAACTTATTATCATCTGGATCATCCTCAATAATTTGCCAATTGTAGAAAATCGTTGTCTGTTCTATATTTTGCAAATTCAGTAGTTCTTCTAACACTAAATCAGCAAAGTTGGCAGAGTAAAACCATTCTAATTTTTCAGCATACTCATCCAAAATTTCTGTTGTTACGACTAGCGTAATTTTTTGTTCACGCAAGGCATCGTATAACCAGCGAACTTTAGAACGTTTGGGGACAATTGCCAACAAAATATTGGTGTCTATTAAAACTTTCATTTACGAGTTGTTCGTAGGTGCATGTTTAATAATTCATCAATGGATTCATCCGATAGGTGCTTTTCATCCCATAATTTATCGGACTCTTCATCGACCTTTTGAGCATAGTAATTACTCAACACTGTTTTTAATTCATTTAACTCCCCTTCTGTTTTGAATCGTTCAAATAATTTCAGTAAATGAAGTTGAATTGGATTTAATTTTGTTGCTAGTTGCATATCCTTAAACCATTTAATTTTGAAACACCTATTCACTACAAACGTAGCCATGCTAAGGCTCTTTGTTCAGACCATAAAACTCCTTCGTACTTAACAGGAAAAAATCCGCAATGTCCGCCTGTTGCTGGAGCTTCAAAAAAGACTTTTTCTAGCTTGGCAGTCTGTTCAAAAGGGAAACATTCTTTTGATAGAAAAGGGTCATTTTTAGCATTAATAATCAAGGTAGGTACTGCAATTTTATCAATAAAATGAATTGAGCTACTTTTTGTATAGTAGTCTAAAGCATCGTTAAACCCGTGTAACTGCGAAGTATAATATTCATCAAAATCACGTAAGGTCTTGATTTTGTCTAATTTAGTAACGTCTAATTCCTTCGGAAAAAACGGGGCTTTTGCCCTTACTTTCTTAGCTAAATTTCGATTAAATCGTTTGGTATAAACCCAATCGTCCCAGCGTGCGAGTCGATTGCTACTGCCAGCAAGGTGCAAAGGTACTGAAAATGTGACTGCTTTTTTGATTTCAGGACAAAGATTTTCGGCCTGTTCACCCAAATACTTGAGGGTTAAATTACCTCCTAAACTAAAGCCAATCAGATAAATATTCTTATACAAAGCCTTAGCTTTATCAACGACTAGTCCCAAATCATCGGTTGCTCCGCTGTGGTAAAAACGCAGTTGCTTGTTAGGTTCTCCCGAACAACCTCTGAAATTCCACGCCCAACAATCAAAGCCTTCTTTATTCAATAAGCTGACCATCCCTTTGATGTATTGTCCGCCAGAACTTCCTTCTAGTCCGTGCGATAAAATAACCAAAGAAGTTGACCGCTCCCCTTCTTTTGAAGCACGCATATCAATATCCAAAAAGTCATTATCGGGGGTTGAAATACGGACACGGTTGTAGGAAATACCATCGACTTTACGAAAAAGAGAAGGATAAATGGTCTGTAAATGACCATTAAATAGCCATAAGGGAGCTTGATAATCAGCGTTTTCTAGTACCGGCATTTTGTTTCAGAATTAGAGGGTTCAAATTAAGTGTTTTCTTTAAAATAACACATATATTCAAAAAAAGCACCAATACAATCTTTATATAATACTATTTACTACTAGCAAATTAAGGAAAAACTACTCAAGTTATCCTATCGATTCTACCTATCTCTTAGCCCACTTACCTCTATAAAGAAAGTAATAGCTAAAATGCCCTTATTTTTAGGCTTTCAAATTTCATTTTTTCAAATTACTTCCCTAAGTTGCACCTAAATAAACCAATTTTAACAAACAACCTGCTTAACTATTATGACACCTAAAGTATCCTTACGTGTTGTCTGTACTCTTGTAGTTACAGTACTTCACTTTTCTATACATTGTTCCCCAAGTACCTAGCATTCTAATTTGACAAAATCGAACTTGCTGATTTAAGAAACACTACTCGTACAAAGTACGTGCTGTTAAAACAACAGGTGTTCTCTTTGATATACAAACCATAGTAATAATCACTTAATCCTCGGTACATTCACATGAAAAAAATTAGTTTTATAATCCTTAGTTTCTTACACACCCTTAGTCTTTTAGCTCAAAGTCCTAAACTACCTCCTGTTACTTTTGAGGATTTAAGTATGGAAGTCTATTCAAAAGATAGCCTTGCCGATGCCGTTATTATGATTAAAAAAGGAAACGCTCTCTTGTATGAAGACCAAACTTCCTACAATATTCGCTACCATTACACTGTACGTATTAAAATTTTAAAGAAAAGTGCCTATTCCTTAGCAACCACAAAAATCAATACCTACTTCGACAAATCATCCAATCGTTTGGAACGGGTAGAGGAGATTCATGGACAGACTTATAATATTGAAAACGATGTCATTACAACGACCGAACTCAGTAAGAAAGATATTTTTGAAACCCGAAAAGACGAACATCATTACGAGACTTCTTTCACGCTACCTCAAGTAAAAGAGGGCAGTATTATTGAATATAGTTATGTCATAGAATCGCCATTTCCTTTTAGACCCAATGATTGGAAATTTCAAGAACATATCCCTGTAAAATACAGTGAGTATGAATTCTGGAATCCCAATAACTTCGCTTATCGTATTATCTATCAAGGTATTTCTACCATGTTCGACCTCAATAGAGCTGAAACGAGCGGTAATCTCAATCATTATCACTGGATTTTAAGCGATATTCCTGCCCTTCGGAATGAGCCTTTTATGAAAAATAGAGAAGATTATATTGCTAAGCTACATTTCGAACTATCGGAATACATTGTGCCTGGCATGGTTGCGGTGAAATCATTTTCTCGCAAATGGGAGGATGTAGATAAGGAACTGGCTCAAGACGAAGTATATGGCTTGGATGCCCATATCAAACGAACTGGTTTGTGGGAAGAGATAGCCAAAGAGATTAATTTGAGTACCACTGATTCCTTAGAAAGGATCAAAAAAGCACAGCGATATATTAGAAATAATATGGTATGGAACGAGCATTTTAACTACACTACTGGAACAAAATTGAAAAGCGTTTTTGAAAAAAAAGTGGGTTCAAGTGCTGAAATAAACCTGATGCTTATTGGACTTTTACGAGAAATGGGTTTTGATGCTAATCCTGTGATATTAAGTACTCGTGCCAACGGACTTGTCTGGAAAGATTTTCCGCTGTTGACCCGTTTCAATTATCTGATGGGGCATTTATCTTTCAGAGGAAAAGACATTTTTTTGGATGCTACCAATAAATTAATGACCGCTGGAATGATTCCTGCTTATTGCATGAATGTGGAAGGACGACTCATCAAAGGACGAAATTCTCGCTGGATTGAAATCAATTCATCCGATAAAAATACCAATATTACTAGCAGTGTCTTAGAAATCAACATGGATGGTACGATGAAAGGTCAAATTCAGCTTACTGGAAATGGGTATAAAAATATTGAAATGAAGGAGGAATATGCAGCTTTAGAAAAGGACAAATTCATTGAAAAGCTGAAAAAAGAACATCTTACTTGGAAAAGCCCTCAGTTCACCTTTCAAAACTTTGAAGCTGATTCGCTTTACAGTCCGATGATTACTGTTGAAACCAGCATTGAGGATGCCTATAATGCGAGCAATGACCGAATTTATCTTCGTCCAATGATGGGTCATTCCATCGAAACAAATCCATTGGCAAATCCAAATAGAAATTTACCTGTTGATTTTACCTATTCCAAAGAGGACAATCATACCCTTACGTTCACCATACCAGAGGGTTATGTTCCCGAAGAAATGCCCAAGGGACTAAAACTAGCTCTTCCGAATGATGGGGGTAGATTTAGCTATCAGGTAGGACGAATTGATGAACATACCATTCAGGTAATCAGTAGAATTTCCTTTAAACGTTCGGTTTATCCAGCCGATGAATATACGGCATTACGAACTTTTTTTACCCAAATTATTGCTAAACAGGCAGAACAAATTGTCTTAAAAAAGAAGACTAACTAACCGTATTTATGAAAATAGCATCCTCTTTTTTCACCCTATTTTTGTGTCTATCGCTCAACAGTTTAGCCCAAACATGGACAGCCTTTTCGATTCCTGCCGAATTAAAAGCCAATACTCATGCAGTAGTGCGGACAAGCGAAACAGTTTTTCACGTAAAAAATAGTGGCGAAGCCATTGAATATAACCATCTTGTAGTTACTGTTTTTGATGAACAAGGAGCAGAAGACTTTGCCAATCAGACTGTGTATTACGATAAATTAGTCAAAATTAACTCGCTCGAAGGCGTACTTTATGATGCCTTGGGACAAAAAGTCAGAAAACTCAAAAAAGACGATATTAAAGACGGAAGTGCCATTTCGGGCTTCAGTCTTTTTGAAGATAATCGTTATCGTCATGCTAGTTTCAACTATGCGAACTATCCTTATACCGTTGAATTTTCGTATGAAATAACCAGTAAAAATTTATTAAATTATCCGAATTGGTTTCCTCATTACGCCCATGAATCGTTGGCAATTGAACAAGCTTCGTATAAAGTAACGTTACCCAATAACCTAAGCCTTCGCTACGTCGAACTGAACGGAATTCCCAAAGCTGTCATTGAAAAAAATGCAGAACAAACGAGTTACACATGGACAATTAAGCAATTACCAAGCTACGAATCCGAAGCCTTTTCTCCTAAAATCAGTCGATTAGGACAAGGCGTGCAAATTGCTCCCAATGAGTTTGAAGTGGAGGGTTTTAAGGGAAATATGGAAACATGGAAATCCTTGGGAGATTTTAATAACCTGTTGGCAAAAGGACGTACAGTATTACCCGAAAGTATGAAAGCTGAAATCCAACAAATAACTGCCAACTGTAAAACTCCTCTTGAAAAAATGGAGAAAATTTACGGTTTGCTACAACAAAAAACTCGGTATATCAGTGTTCAATTAGGCATTGGTGGTTGGCAACCCTTTGATGCCACTTATGTAGCGGAAAAAGGGTATGGCGACTGCAAAGCCTTGTCTAATTTTACCAAAGCTATGCTCGAAGTAGTCGGTATTCCGTCTTACTATACCATTATTCGTGCGGGAGAAAATGCGACGGAAATCAACCCTGCATTCCCTGCTAATCAATTTAATCATGCCATTTTATGTGTACCGCTTCCCAAAGACACGGTATGGTTAGAATGTACCTCTCAGCAAAATCCCTTTGGGTATTTATCGGATTTCACGAGCGACCGTTATGCACTAATCAATACCCCCGAAGGAGGAAAATTAGTACGAACTCCCACCTATAACATCCAAGACAATACGCAAAACCATAAAGGCACGATTGAACTGAGTAGCGATGGAAATGCGAAGGCCAGCATTGAGGCTCGTTATATGGGTATTCTTCAAGATGAGTATGCAAATGCCATTCAAAATTTCGGAGCAGATGATCAAAAGAAATTTCTCTATAAAAATATCAAGATTCCTAGTTTTGACTTAGTCAATTATCAGATGAAGTTAGAGAGAAAACGGATTCCCATTACCAACATACAGCTAACAATTCAGATCAATAAATATGCCTCTAAAAGTGGCACTCGCCTGTTTCTGACCCCAAATCTGATGGACATTCAAAGTTCTATTCCTCCAAGCATGACGAAACCACGGACACAGGCAATAGAGTTAAAAATGGCCTATTCAGAATCGGATACATTGACCTACCTGCTGCCTCAGGGTTTTGTGATGGAGGCAATGCCCAAAGCAAGTAAACTCCAAAATCAATTTGGGTCATATCAAACAGACTTCATCCTAGAAGGAAATAAACTCGTATATATTCGTAAATTCACTCGAAACAAAGGCATTTTCCCTGCCAATGCCTATCCTGAGTTTTTAGCTTTTTATAAAGATGTTGCCAAAATGGATAAAGCTCAAGTGGTGTTGAAGTTGTAGAGGTTACTCCCTTTAACATATCATATCGCCCTTTCAGGGCTGAAATGTTAAAGCCCTGAAAGGGCGATATATCTCAGCGATGGGTGTTAGCCCATCGCCACAAAATTTGTCAAAAGCCAATTTCATTAATCGGCTCATAACATTCCAAAGCATAAAATCGTTTTTAAATAACACATTCAACACTCCATCAGACATGAATAAATTTATGCGTTTTCCTCTCTTACTCGGACTAGTCATTGGACTTATCTGGTCAACCAGTTCATGTAAAAAAACAAGTGATGTTAACCCTGTGGCAGACGTTCGAGATAGCGTTTATGCCGTGACACAAGAAATTTATCTTTGGAATAGTAATTTACCGAGTTTATCGTCTTTTAATCCCACCTCCTACAAAGATGCAAACTCGGTCATGAAACAGGTGAGAACCTTCAGCCCTCTTGTAAATGGCGGAAACGCCGACCGCTGGAGTTTTGCCCTTACAAAAGCTGCTTGGGATGCCTACTCTGCTGGTTCTGACAGTGATATTGGTTTAGATTATAAGTTTTTGACCAGTTCAGACCTACGGGTAAAATTTGTCTATCCCTCCTCTCCTGCGGGTCTTGCTGGGGTAAAACGTGGCTGGAAAGTACTGACCGTCAATGGTGTTCAAGGGACTGATAGTAATACCCAAAGTTTAAATACCGAGTTTGCAAAAAGCCCCTTGAATCTTGCTTTCGAAAAACCAGACGGCACTCGGGTTGCTCTAACCCTAACGGCGAAAACGTTTACACAAGATTATATTTTGAATCAGCAAGTCTTTACCGTCAATAATAAAAAAGTAGGCTATTTCGTCTTTGATTCTTTCTTGGGAGATAATAATGGTGAAGCTACTAAAGCCTTATTAAACACGCTTTTCACCTATTTCAAACAACAAAATATTACTGACCTAATTGTTGATTTACGCTACAATGGAGGAGGATATGGAGTTGTTTCTGAACATTTGGCAAATCTGATTGCACCGACATCTGCCATTGGAAAAATATTTGCCAAAACCGAGCATAACGCAGCTTTTGCCCAATACAACGAGGTGACTTATTTCAAAGCCGTAGCCAACAGCCTCAATTTAAGCACCGTCACATTCATTACTACAAGTGGAACAGCATCTGCCAGCGAAGAGCTTATCAATGGTTTACGTCCTGTTATGAATGTCAAACTAATTGGAGGTACAACACACGGAAAACCTGTAGGTTATTATGCCCTTCCAACGATGGACTATTATACTTTTCCTGTGGCATTCAGAAATATGAATTCAGTGGGTTATTCGGATTTCTTTGCAGGTTTCATGCCTGATAAAATGCAAACTGACGACGTTAGCCATGACCTTGGCGACCCCGCAGAACTTTGTTTGAGTACGGCCCTGGCCTATTATAGAACAGGTATTTTAGCGAGTATCCCATCTGCCGCACGTGTAGATGCTAGTTTAGAAAAAGCAAGTGAATCTCTTAATAAAGAACGGTTACATTTATTGATTAAAACACATAAATAGTGATGTAAAATTATGAATTTTGGATTTTGGATTTAATACACTAGTCATTACTCAACAGTAAAATCCTATAAATCAACAAATTAACTCATCCCCTTGGTACAGAAATAGTAGTAAATAATTCATGCCATTTACTAATTGAGTAAAAATAAAATCATTCACCGTTGCTTCATAAGCAGTTTTAAATCCGTTCCTCCCTCATTTAAAGGTAAGTAGCTTTACTATTTTCCTGCTAAATGAGGGTTTTTTTTGGCTATTTCGTACCTTTGCAAGCATTTTAAGCATATCATAAGTAATGATGCTGAATTATGAAGGTTGGATTTTGAATTTAAGGCTTTAGCTATTAGGTCTTTATACAACTCTACGTTCCATATAATTTTGCACGATTACTGTAATTGACATTTAATTAACAAAGCAAAACAACGTCTTAACTTCTTGTTTTTCAAAGGTTAACACATTTTTTACCAGATTTGCAGAATCAATATTAGCTTATAACGAATGGTGTTTAGGATAAACATCTTCGTCAAAGCGTTTTTTTGACCATGCTTTTCTATTAAAATAACTAAAAATTATAATCGGATGAAAATTTCACTTAATTGGCTTAAACAATTCATCGAAATAAACGAAGGTCCTGAGCAACTAGATACCATGCTTACGGATACAGGTTTGGAAGTAGAAAGTATCGAACGCCACGACGCTATCCCTGGCGGTTTACAGGGTTTTGTAGTGGGCGAAGTACTTACTTGCGAACGATTTATGGTGAAAGAAAAGCAATTGAGCTTAACTACCGTGGACGTTGGTGCTGAAAAACCTGCTCAGATTGTTTGTGGAGCTGCCAATGTGGATGCTGGTCAAAAAGTCATTGTAGCCACTGTAGGTACTACGCTTTATGACAAAGAAGGAAAACCTTTATTTGAAATCGGTAGCCGTAAAACCTACGGTCATTTATCAGAAGGAATGATTTGTGCAGAAGACGAAATTGGTCTTGGTACATCGCACGACGGTATTTTGATTTTAGATACGGACTTGCCAAACGGTACGCCTGCGGCAAATTATTTCAACCTTGAATCTGATCAATTAATTGAAATTGGACTTACGCCTAACCGTGCCGACGCTGCGTCGCACGTGGGGGTTGCTCGTGATATTAAAGCCGTTACTGGAAGAACATTAACAATGCCTTCGGTAGATGCTTTCAAGGTGGATAATAACAATTTCCCGATTGAATTAATCGTAGAAGATAGCGTTGCTTGTCCTCGTTTTTGTGGGGTAACAATCGACGGTGTGACGGTTAGCGAATCGCCAGAATGGTTACGCAAAGCCTTAACAACGATTGGACTTCGTTCTATCAACAACATCGTTGATATTACCAATTACATTTGTCATGGCTTGGGCCAACCGATGCACGCTTACGATTGGAGTGCTATCAAAGGGCAAAAAGTAATTGTAAAGACCCTTCCAACAGGAACGAAATTTACGACTTTAGACGAAGTTGAACGTACCTTGGCGGATACTGACCTGATGGTTTGTAATGCCGAAGACCCAATGGGTATTGCAGGTATATTTGGCGGAACTACTTCTGGAATTAAGAATGAAACAACTCGTGTTTATTTAGAAGTAGCTTATTTCGACCCAACTGTAGTAAGAAAAACGGCTCAACGTCATTCCTTGAAAACAGATGCGTCGTTCCGTTTTGAGCGTGGAACTGACCCGAACATGAAGTTGTATGCCTTAAAATATGCAGCTTTATTGATTCAAGAAATTGCGGGAGGTGTGGTTGCTTCGGAAGTTACAGACTTCTATCCGAACCCGATTGCAGATTTCGAAATCCCTGTTTTATACAAGAATATCGACCGTCTAATCGGGAAGCAATTAGGACAAGAATTGGTTAAAAACATCTTAACGTCTTTAGATATTCAGGTAACGGAAGAAACAGCAGAAGGCTTCTTGGCAATCGTTCCTCCTTACCGTGTGGACGTAACTCGTGAAGCAGATGTTATTGAAGAAATCTTACGTATTTATGGTTTCCAACAAGTAGAGTTATCGGCTCATTTAGGTACAGAATATCTTTCGCATTTCCCTGCGAAAGACCGTGATAAATTACAATTGAAGTTAACGCAATTGTTAGCCTCAACAGGTTTCCACGAAATCATTACCAACTCGTTGACAAAACCTGCTTACACAGACTTGATTAAGAACGATGTAAAAGGCGATAACGTAGAGATTCTGAATAAACTTTCAGAAGATTTAGCTGTGATGCGTAGATCAATGGTATTCTCTGGTTTAGAGGTATTGGCTTACAACATCAACCGTCGTCAACGTGATTTGCGTTTATTTGATTTCGGAAAAACCTACCACAAAATCAATGGTAAATACGTTGAAAAACGTCATTTAGCCCTTTTTGTAACAGGAAATACTGAATCAGAAACATGGCAAATGAAATCACAAAAAGTTGGTTTCCATACGCTTGCCAATGCGGTAAATACGGTATTACACCGTTTAGGCTTCAAAGATTTCCAAACGAAACCAATTGAAACGTCTGATACGTTTGAGTACGGCATTACGTACAGTATCAACAAAAAGGAATGTGTGTCGTTAGGAATGGTTAAACAAAAATTAACCAAAGCAACGGACATCAAACAGGCTGTATTCTATGCTGATTTGGATTGGGATTATTTATTCAAGCAGTACAAAGAAGAGGTAGCTTTTGTTGAATTACCAAGATTCCCAGAGGTTCGTCGTGACTTATCGTTGGTATTGGATAATGAAGTAAGTTTCGACCAGATTCAGAAAATCGCTCGTCAATACGAGAAAACATTATTACGTCAAATTAACGTATTTGATGTCTATCAGGGCGATAACTTAGGAGCTGGTAAGAAATCATACTCAGTAAGCTTTATCTTGCAAGATTTAGAGCAAACGTTAACAGACAAAGTAATTGACAAAACGATGGAACGTTTAATTGCTGCCTTTGAAAAAGAAGCAGGTGCGGTTATTCGTAAATAGACGACTAAATTAAACCTATAAGGTTTTGGAAACCTTATAGGTTTGGAAGTATTAGTAACAACAAAAAAAGGTGAGAGATTCATTCCCTCACCTTTCTTATTGCATTAACGCTATATGCGAAATCACCGTTAACGATTAACTTTTAACAGATAACTTCCTCTTAATTCGATGCCACGTTAATGGGTAAAATATAAAAACTTGAAACAGGCTTTTTATCTACCGTCGCAGGAATCCAATCTGGCATTTGTCTGACCACTTTAATAGCCTCTCTATCCAGTTCACCATAAACCCCTCTGGCAATATGTACTTTTTTTACCTTGCCTTCTTTTGTCACTAAAAAGCGAACATATACGCTTTCCATTACCCCTTTAAGCGTTGCATTTTTGGCGTAATCTAATTTTTGAGCAATGTAAATTTCTAACGCTCCCTGTCCTCCCACAAATTGCGGTTCGGTTTCGGTGACTACATAAATAGAGTCTTGTTCGATGTCATCGTCAGATACTATTTTAACCTTATTCGTTCCGTCAATTCCTAACATTTTACGTTCTTCTTCAGACAAGGGCATTTCTGAATTAATGTAGTTCAAGTTGGTCATATTACTCGTTGTACCACCCACCTTTTCATAGTTCATCGAAGGTACAGTAGCTTTATCCACTTCGGACTTGGACGTATTTAATTTTGTTTTTGCATCGTCTATTAACTTCTGCATTGTTTGAAGTTCTTCTTCTGAGGCTTCGTTAGAATCATTTTCTTCTGTTGTTTTTTTCGAATCTTTCACCGATTCAACCACAGGCAATACCGACTTATTGGGAATATTTGAAGAAATCTCAGGGGTCTTTACCACCTTATTAACTTGTGCAATACTAACAATAGATGCGAATAGAAATAAGAATAGGGATACAATTTTTTTCATATAAATTTATTTTGCTAAAAAATAATTCTCATAACTAACTGATGACAATCCTGTTATCAGAATCACAAGTAATCCCAATTGTCTCTCAAGTCCACTATGCTATCAAATGTATAAAGGCACCATTTTTCTCCAATATCTTGCTTTGTGAGCCTCTTCATCCCACAAATAAAATTGATGATTTATACCTTTACTTGATAAAATATGACTAAAATAATAATTATTCTCCAAAAAAGCATCTTCTTTGCCAATAACTAATATAATATCTAATCGTTTGAGCTGAGCTAAGATGGTTTCCTCCCCTAAATTATTCATAAACTGAGACGGAGAATTGAAGTAAATATTCTCGTTTCGATACCCGTCAAATAAGTCTCTGAAAAAACCTACCGACCAAGTTAAATCGTATCGTCCACTCATGCCAACCACCTTGCTAAAATACTGAGGGTATTTCATAGCAACATTTACCGCATGAAATGCCCCAAGACTACAACCAGCAGAAATCATCGAAATATGAGGATTTACATTTCGAGTAAAAGGAAGCACTTCTTCAATAATATAATTTTCGTACTGAATATGCCTTAAAATACGATCTTCAGGGCGAATATAAATATTATATAAGCCTTCTGCATCCACACTATCTACACAGAAAAACTGAAAGACACCTGCTTCTATTTTATCTCTAACGGATTCTATTACACGCCAATCTTCATAGTCAAAAAAACGACCATTTCGGCATGGGAAAAACAATACACGAGTACCTGCATGTCCGAATACAAGCAACTCCATTTCTTTCTGTAAATTAGGGCTATACCATTTATGATATTCTCTCTTCATCTGTGTAATTCGGTGGTCTTTCTGAGGTAGTACTAGGATTAATTCACATAAATTTATTCATCAGGATTTATTCCCTTTGATGGTCATCAGCCAAAAATTTCAGCTAGTTTTTTCCCAATCTGTTCTTTCAGAATATCATGTCCTTTTGCATTTAGGTGAAGGCTATCTTCCATAAACAGTTGCTCATTGGGTCTGCCATTTTCACCTAAAATTAGGTCATGAATTTCAACAAAATGTAAGTTACCTCCTCGCTTTCCAATTTCTCTCTCAATAATCATATTGGTATATTCAATCTGTTCATCAATATTCCAACGTCTTGGACTAGGTTTTATCGAAACATACACCACGGGAATATCCCCAAAACGTTCACGAATTTGCGTTACTAACTGAAAAAAACAAATATATACCTCCTCAGGATGTCGGTTATCTCCCAAATCATTATCACCTGCATAAATCACCACCGCTTTAATGGCATCATAGCCCTTCACAATTCGTTCAAAAAACCATGAACAAGCAGCGATGGTAGAGCCTCCAAAGGCTAAATTTGCAGGCTTATAGGAACGAAAGCTTTCTTCCAAATTATCCCACAAATTGAATGTGGAGCTACCATAAAATAGTATTTCTGGGTTATAAGACAATTCCGCTCTTACTTTTTCTACTCTCTTTACTTCATCTTCGTACCAAAACATAACAAATATTCTATTATTTGTGCAAATAAACCATGATTTTAACGACTATCTATTGCGACAAAAATTAATTAATGATTATTTTTAATTCCCTTAAAAAGGAAAGTTCGCAAAATACTGAAAATTAGGCTAGTATTAATAAATATGGCTATAGCTTTTTAAGTAAAAAGCCACAAAAAATACGTAATCGACAAAAAAACAGGATAATTAAATTCCCCACAAGGCTTCTGTGGAGGTATGGGCAAATAAACCTGAAAAAATAAGTAACTTTGCTATCTTAAAACCAACTAAAGAAACGAAAAGGCTTTAAAAGGGAACGATACGAGAAACCATTCAGACCTGTCTGTGGTTTTGAAAACATAGAACGCTTCTTTTACAAACGATAATGACACAAAATTTAGCTACCATAGAACAAACATCTACGCTTCCAGTCATGGAAGCTTTTTATACCTTACAAGGAGAAGGCTTTTACCAAGGAAGAGCTGCCTATTTTATCCGCTTAGGAGGCTGTGACGTAGGTTGCCATTGGTGCGACGTAAAAGACTCTTGGGACGTGAATGCTCACCCTCAACAGGCTATCGAAAGCATCGTCCAAGAAGCCGCCCAACACGAAGGCAAACTGGTTGTTGTAACGGGTGGAGAACCACTCATGCACCCCCTAGACGAACTAACAACGGCCTTGCACGCCGCAGGCTTACAAACCAATATCGAAACATCGGGCGTTTGCCAAGAGGTTTCTGGAGCGTGGGACTGGATTTGTTTTTCTCCCAAGAAATTCAAAAAGCCTAACCCAGCCATTTATCCCGTTGCTCATGAACTCAAAGTGGTTATTTACAATCAAAGTGATTTTGAATGGGCAGAAGAACACGC
Source organism: Spirosomataceae bacterium (assembly GCA_049241065.1). Lineage (GTDB taxonomy): Bacteria > Bacteroidota > Bacteroidia > Cytophagales > Spirosomataceae > JALRIJ01. The sequence continues at coordinate 778 of JBMLRK010000164.1, read as the reverse complement.
TGCTCAAGTAGGCGAACATTGTATTTTGTACCTACAACCCGAATGGAGTAGAATGGAGCAAATGCTTCCTTTGATTATTGACTACATCAAAGCCAATCCAAAATGGCGTGTGTCTTTACAAGTACATAAGTTCATGAATATTCCTTGATGGACGCTTTTATAGAGTTCGACATAACTTAGTCAGAGTTTAATCCGCAAAAAACCTTATAGGTTTTGAAAACCTATAAGGTTTCCTCCCCAAAAGCTCTGTCGCAGTCTATACTTCTGTGAGATAAAAGAGGAAAAATCAAAAATACCATTGCTCGCTTTTCGCTCACAAAACATGAAACAAAAAATAACAGAGTGGATAAAAAGATATGGTTTAGCCGAACTCAATTCGTTGGTCTTAACCGTATCTTCTGCTTGGCTTAGTTTTCGTTATACCGAAAATCATCTTACCTCCGCTCTCGTAGGTACATGGGCGGGTAATATCGCTTACTTTGGCACGATTTTACTTCAAGACATCCGACTTGCCACCAAGCAATTAGCCCTACTTAACAAACCCTATTCCCTAGCAACATTCTCCAAAAACGTGCAAGCGTTATTGATAGAGTTTGGCATTGCGGAACTGCTAGACAGCCTGTTTATTCGCCCTACCCTCTTGTATTACTTTCCGCTTTGGTTAAATAATTTTGCCTTAGGTATCGTCATAGCCAAATTCACCGCTGACATTTCTTTTTATATCCCTGCCATTATCAGTTATGAGCTTTCTAAAAAACGGTTGAGGAGGTTTGAGTGA
>JBMLRK010000163.1:0-2566 GCA_049241065.1 Spirosomataceae bacterium | reverse complement strand
TACGCTCGTAGAACTAGCCAATAGGCATTTTAAAGATAGACCCGAAAACGTAATTTACCGATTTGTGGAAGATGCTATTGAACTAAATACAATTTGGCTTGAGTATTTCCAAAAACATCAAGGAATTTTAAGAGGATTTATCTATTGGCATTTAATTAAATTTCTTCAGAAGAATAATCCAAATACGATTGGACTCTCTGAGAAAATCATGAAACCAACCCAAAGAGATTTAAAACAGGCTAACGTTTTTTGGAAGGAATATATTAAGGAAACGCCAGATCTTAGATGTATTTATTCCAAACAAGCTATTACACTTCAAAATGTAAGTTTAGATCATTTTTTACCTTGGTCATTTGTTGCTCATGACCTACTTTGGAATATTATTCCTACTCCTAAAAATATTAATTCTGCTAAAAGTAATACATTGCCTTCTATAGAATTATACGTAGATGAATTCATTCAAATGCAATACAACGGTTTCACGTAACAAAAGAAAACTTTAAAATTATAGAAGACTATAATAGCTTATTTTCAACAAGTTCTGAATTCCTGACCTCTCTTTCCTTAGAAGACTTTAGAGAGAATATGACGAAGCATCTTCTACCGCAAATGCAAACAGCTCGTAATATGGGATTTTCATACCCATTTGTTTACATGGGTAAAATATGAATTTGTACATCACACCAACAAAAAAAGGTCTTAAACACAAGTTTAGGACCTTTTTTTTCTGTTAATAATGAAAACTATGCTTTCGTGAGATAATTATTACTTACTAAATCTGCTAAAAAAGCTCCATACGAAAGCGTACGTATCTTAGAGCCATTGGCTTTGAAATGCCTTTCAGCAAAACTTACCATAAATTCTAACGTTGTTTGATTAGCAGGGAATGATAAACCCTTACGGAATGCAACAATGATGTCTGGAAAAGTCTCTCCTTCAAGCACTGTTTTGTCTTGTGTTAAATATTTCATAGTTGAATTACATTTTGGATATTTTAGGACAAACATAAGTGAAAAAAGCTATCCAACAAACATGAAATAACAAACTTTTTTTACTAAAAAATAAAACTACGCTCCTTAGTCCCTTCCAACATAGTTATAAAAAATTTCTTACCAAGAAATCGTCAGTAAAAGCGAAAAAAGTGCATTCGTTGTTACCTGTATCTGAAATCGCTATCTTTGTTTTGTACGGTAAGTAAATAGCTTTTATTTTCCAGATAATGCTCCTTATTTATTGCACATACCTCTTTTGCTGTATAACAAACAAACTCAAAAAATATGGAAATCATCATGTCACTTGCTCTCGGACTTGGGCTTTCTGCCTGTTGTGGATTTCGGATATTTGTACCGATGCTCGTTACGAATATTGCCGCCTTAATGGGACATTATCATTTCGAACATGGTTTTGAATGGATGGGAACGATGACGGCTTTTTATATTTTCGCCTCTGCTACGCTCTTAGAAATTGTCGCTTATTACATTCCGTGGGTCGATAATGCTTTGGATGCTATTGCCACGCCTGCCTCTGTTGTTGCAGGAACAATTTTGACGACTTCGTTTCTGGCTGGCGACCTCTCTCCTACGCTCAAATGGGTATTGGGCTTTCTTGTTGGTGGAGGCAGTGCGGGCATTGTTCAGCTAGGCACAACCGTCACTCGACTGGCATCTAGCACCACTACAGGTGGTTTGGGGAATCCGATTATAGCGACTATTGAAAACGTCTTTTCCGTTATTTTTTCTCTAATGAGTGTATTTTTACCCATTCTTTTAGCCATTGGAGCAGTACTACTCGTATTCTTTTTAGGAAGAAAATTGGTGAGGAGAATTTAGGTAAAAACTATTTCAGCGACTCTTAATCGCATAAATTCCTTTCAAAACGAGACTATTTACGTTCTTTACGTCTAATCAATAACAGTTTTTCCTACTTATTAATTCACCTTAACTTTCATTCAGATGAAACTCAGAAATCATTTTTTTGTAGCCCCTTTTATGTTCATTTCTACCTTGGGTTTTGCTCAGTTACCAAAGTCCTTGACAACGGCTGTAGCAACAACCGAAGTAATAGTCACTAAAGCAACTAGTACTTCCGATTCAACGGTTACGTTTTTGGACAAAGCGGTAAGTGCTACTGCGGGAGGCGATAAAGCGTCAACGGTTCTTGCCTTAAAATCAAGTGTGGCTTCGCTCGAAAAAACGGCATCAACTAGCAAAACCGATTTTAAAGATAAGTTGATGGCTCAAGCAGGAACGTTACAGAAATTAATTCCCTTGGCAGAAAGCGGTATGTTGGGAACGGGCGTAATTCAAAAAGCCGCTAGTTTAGCTAAAATCGCTCTTGGAGCAAATCAATTGAGTTCAATGTTATCGGCAGGAAGTTTGGTAAGCCAAGCAAGTGCGTTGACGAGTAATTTAGGTTTATTAAAAACAGGCTTGTCGTCATTAGGCGGAACTTCAGCAGCAAGTGGAAGTTCGTTAGTAGGTTCGGCTTTATCAAGTGTAAGTGCCTTAACCGCTGGTGGAGCTGCCGCAGAACCTGCCGCAAAAACTTCATTAAGCAGTGTATTGAA
>JBMLRK010000162.1:0-4956 GCA_049241065.1 Spirosomataceae bacterium | reverse complement strand
GAGGCAACCGCAGGGTTCAAGACCTGACAGATTTTAAAAATCTGTCAGGTCTCTATCTTTAATTCTTTTTAAACCCTATGGTAGTACAATAAGGTACAACAGGGCAACAGGCTTCTGTAATAAATTTAACGGGACAACAAGCCTCTACATCACATGATGTACTATTAAGTGCCATATAATAAAATGCTTCTGTTCCGTCTTCCAGTCCTGGAGTTTTTGAATTTACGAATAATGTTGTTCCTGTACCTACTTGCACACCAGCCATATTATACCAAACCACGTTCGTTATTCCAGTAGCTGCAGTTAGGGTATAAGAAGTTGTTCCATCGTTACACAAGGCATTGGCAGCACCACCATCAGACACTACCACTTGTATCGTATCCGAACAACTCGTATTACCAATTGGTTGAAGAATAAATTTATATGTACCCACTGCTGTCAAACCCGTAATCACTCCCGTAGTAGCATCAATTGTCGCCACAGCAGGATTACCCGCCTGAGCTACCCACTCACCACTCGCAGGAGCGTCTGCAAGATTAACAGTTGTTTTAGGTAAACAAATAGCCACATCAACTCCTGCATCCATTTTAGGGAATACCGTCAAGGTTACACAGTTACTAATATCGCTGCATTTGTTAGTTGGAGAGGTACAGCTTCCTGTACCCGAAGTAACCACACGATAATACGTCGTTTGGGTAGTAACAGGTGGGTCATACGTACTGTTATTTGCACCTGCTATATCACTAAAACCTGCTGTACAAGAAGTAGTACTTTTTTGCCATTGGTAACTCAATGTTCCACTACTTGAAGCAGGTGTTACAATCGTGAAGGCCGCAGGGTCTTGGGTTGAACAAACCGTTTGACTTCCTCCTATCACAGGTGCTTTTATGTCAATAAAACCAATTTTAAGTTCAACCGTAAAATCGCCACATGTTCCACCCACATTGCTAAGGGTAAATTTACCACAACCAGAAAGGCTACTTACATTAAAACTAAGGTCACACTGATTAAAAGTCATGCCAGCGTTGGCCGGATCAGCTACCCAAGTACCGCCACAAATTGGAGCATTACACGTACCAATAATTTGCTGTAAAAATATTTTATCACCAACGCTTACATTACACAAGGTTGTATCAACAACGCTAGACGCTGCAACAGGACAAGCTTCTGAGGCAATTCTGAGCGTTTTAGGTACTTGATTTGGTACGTGAGCAGCGGCAGCCCCCATGTAGGTCATGGTGTTAGGATCAATCATTGCCACACAGTCGCCATCTACCCCTGCTGCAAGATATAGTCTATTTAAGGTTGGATAATAAACAATACCACGAGCACCTTCGAATCCACCTGTTGGCGTATCTTCTCTTTCACTAACAGAGCCTATTAAATTACCATTAGCATCGTATTTTAATACCCATGAAATAGGAATTAAATCTGAATTGGAAAACCATGGTTCTTCTGCTACAATGTACATATTGCCGTTATCGTCATGAGTAATACCCCAAATCCAAGCCTTACCCATGTTTAATCCAGCGGCATTCGTGCCAGGAGGTACATCAGTATCTGATACTAAAGGCATATAGTCTGTATGATTAACAAAGTCTGCATTTGTTGGTTTAAAACGATAAATTGCCTTCATACCATCGCCTTCAAAACCTAAAGTAGCATAAATAGTTCCATCAGAAGCAATATCAAGCCCCCAATCTGTCTGATTTCCACTATTATAGGCATAAGGCTGATTTAACACGCCATTTAACGACACATATCCTTGCAGTGACCCATCACAAAGGGCATAGCGATTAATACGGTTACTACTCGCAGAACTTACATAAAGGAAACCATCTTTCGAAACAATATTAAAACCACCATCATTAATAAAATTAAGATTATCTACCGTTCCATTACACTTAATTTTAGCAATTGGGCCTACTCCTGGATTTGCTCCAATATAGAGATTCCCATTTAAATCTTGACCAAGTCCATGCGGAGAACCCAATCCTCCTCCTTGAGGAAACCAAGGAATTGTTCCGTTGGCATTGGCAATTTCGGTTAATGTCCCTCCTGTTCCAATTTTCAATTTATGAACAAAACCCTGTGTATTATAATCTTGAGGGTCATTCAAATAAATGTAGTCAGTCACGTTACAGGTCTGTGCTACAAGCGATTCACTAAAGAGCGTTGCTAGGAACAATACGCCAGCACAAAGGTATCTAGTGACAAACAACGGTACACTACTTTTGAAAGAAGTATAAAAAGAGTTCATGGTATCGGTATTTTATAAATAAACTATTGGGATAATGAATGTAATATGCACCTATATTAGCTATTTTTTTTACTAAAACCGAATACGTGAAGATAAGCGTACGAACCACCAATCCCGATTTTATGCAACTTAATGAACAGAAAAACTCGTTGCACGTTGAATTGGACAGCATAAATGAACACAAGATCTTTGAAAAGACCTCATTTCTAATAAATAGAAAATTATCGAATGAGAAAATCAGAAGACTTTCGCACAAACGCATTTCGGTAAAAGGAAAAAGTATAAGCTATATTTGGTGTTTAAACAGGTTAGCTCTTTCATTTTTTAGATTGAGCATACCACAATAATTTTAACAAAAATCATGCCTAACCCTATAATTCAGAAGCTATAAAATCAATAAACCAATACCCCCTAGAACATCAAAAAAAGTATTTCAAAGAATAAGAAACTGGATATCTCAAAAACCAAATTCTCGACTATCTATACAGAACAATAAAACTGAATTTTCAACGATTACCTTAAAACATATACGTAAATGATAATTTTGCGTTAAAAGATGTACCTGGAGTAAAATGTATTTCTTCCACCGAAGTAGTCTCATTTTTCAGACGACTTTCGGTAGCGAATTGGGTTTCTTTCCACTTTGTATTAAAAATATTCTGAATGGATAAGCCAATCGTTGATTTCTTATACGTGTAACTTACCAGAGCATCGCTCACAAAATATCCTTTGGCAACAATCGTATTATCCTCGTTAGCTGGGCGGTCTGCTATGTAACGGTAACGTAAACTTCCGCTAAAGCCCGTTTTGTTTTTAAGCGTAATTCCTCCTATCGTCGTAAATACAGGTGCTAAAGGTAGATAGTCTTGCCCTGTTGCCACCCCAACCGCACGTGGTTTTGCCCAGTTCAAATCGGTGTCGATGAAGATATTTTTGGCTAACTGATAACGTATCGAAACATCCCATCCGCTCCGAACTGATTTCCCAGAAGGCTCAACTACCCCAGCATCGCCTACATAGACAAATTCCTGATTGAGCCACAGATACCAATAGGCAGCATTGATAACCATTTGTGGAAAGGGTTTCCAGATTGTTCCCAAGTCTGACCCATACGCAGCGGGCAAAACTTCTAATCCCTTTTGAGCAACGACTACACGAGTGTCGTTGGAGTGAAAGCCTTTTCCTGAGGTCGAATAAAATTGTAGTTTTGGATTGAGCGTATAATATAAATTGAATTTGGGCGAGACAATCGAAGCAGAAGCAACACTTCGTTTATCGTTTGCCAAATGGTCGGTATATTGATTATGAAAATAGTCAAATCGAAGTCCTGCAATGACTGATAATTTAGGAGAAAGTTGAACCGTTTCTTCCACAAAAGCCCCTAGATTAGCCTCGTTGATGTCACCCAATTGGAACTGCTCAAGTGTTTCTGAACGATTTTTAGTATGCGATAACTCACTATTATTGGTCATATCGTGGCGGTAATTCAGCCCCAATGCCAAGGTTGCATCCCGATTGCCGAGTTGATGCCCTATCGAATAATTACTGTTATATCCCCAAAGATTACGAGCTTCTTTTTGCTTGATTTGGTCGCCATTGAGCGAATCTTCTAAGTAAAAGGTAAAGTTAGAATAGAGTTCAAAATTATACCTAGAATAAAAAAACTGATTTTTCCAGATATGATTTGGTCGTACTAAAGTACTCAACTCAGCATTTAGATTTGTTCTGCTGGTTGTTCCCCCTTCGTTGGGGTCAATTGCTCCATAAAAACCAATAGAACCATCGGCAACGGCACGGTCAGGAATTTGCCCAGAGGCATCCCATTTACTCCAAAAGGTAGAAGCCGTAAAGGTCAAGCTGGTATTTTCACGAAGATGCCCGTGATACTTTCCGAGGAGATTAATGCGTTTAAAATGCTGCGGATTCTCGAAATAAGCATCCGAATAATTGTATTCAGAAGCAAGAAAAGCGGACTGATTGCGTGCTGCGGATTTTGTTCCCAAGAGGTTTACTGCCCCCACTAAACGATAAGTATTAAACTGACCAATTTCTGTTTTGATAAAATTTTGATCCAAGACCTTTTTAGTCTGATAATTTGCCCAACCAGCGGTCGTAAAATTACCTTTATCGGCATCGTAAAGCCCTTTTTTAAAGGCTACATTTTCAATTAATTCGGGAATGATAAAATGGGCATCGGCATACCCTTGTCCATGAGCGTGCGACACCATGTTGATAGGCACACCGTCCACGGTTAAGTTAATATCCGTTCCGTGGTCGAGGTCAAAGCCCCGTAAGAAAAGTTGTTCGGCTTTTCCTCCTCCTGCATGTTGTCCGATAAATAAACCAGGAATCATCCGCAATACATCTTGCGAATTATTGATGGTTCGGAGTTTCATATCTAGGCTAGAAATCAGTTGCTGATTTCTGGGATTATTGGCAACGACTTTCACTTCTGCCAATGAAAAATCTACCGTTTTTAAAGAAAAGTTAACAGAAACGACCTCGTCATCCGCAACAACCACCTCTTTTTGTTCGGTGGCATAGCCCAAAAATGAAACTTCTACGAGGTAAGTAGCAGGCTTGAGGTTATGAATGTGAAACATCCCTAAGTCGTTGGTACGAGTTCCTTGTGTTTGTCCTTTGATAACGAGATTTGCTCCAACTAGAGGTTGCTGTGTTTTAGCGTCAATGACTTT
>JBMLRK010000161.1:0-6244 GCA_049241065.1 Spirosomataceae bacterium | reverse complement strand
GCCATCCCATGTTATTGATGGGCGACGAACAGTAGTTCATACGGTCAGTAAGTGTGGTAATTTGATAAAGCGGACGACGTTCTGCTATTTTCTCAAAAGCACGGTGAATATAGCCTACTGTTTGTTCAGCAGCAATAATCGTCTCGCCGTCCATGGTGAGGATATTTTGAAAAATTCCGTGCGTAGCTGGGTGTGTTGGCCCTAAGTTTAGGGTTGACAACTCGTTTACGAATTTTCTATTTTCTTGTGGTTTGGTAAGCCCTACGTTAGGACTTGACACTAATGCGATTTCTGACATATTAAACAGCTTTTGGCACTAAGCTTTTGGCTTTTATATTCATTTAAAAATCAAGGATGCCCGTTAAATTATCTTTACAGGCTAAAGTCAACTCACCGAAAACGATGGATTTCTTAGAACTTATCTACCGAAAAGTTCATCAATTTTATCTTCACGGGTAGCGTCCTCTAATGGATATTCTTTACGCATTGGATGATAATCCATCTCATCTACGTTCAGAATTCTTGTCAAATTCGGGTGTCCAGCAAAGATTAAACCATAGAAATCAAATGCTTCACGCTCCATCCAATTGGCTGCTGCATATAAGCCTGTAATCGTTGGTACAATTGGAGCTTCGATAGGAACATGCAATTTGATTACCAAGCGTACATTATTTTCTAAACTATGTAAGTGATAAATAACGCCTAATTCCTGTCCTTTTGCCTCTGGGAAGTGAATTCCACCCAAGTCTGTTAAGAACTGAAATTTGAATGTTGGATGTTGATATAAATAATGAAGTATTGGTACGATTGTATCTGTCGTAGTTGTTACGTTTAATAATCCGTAATTTTCGACGATACCAAAAATTCGTTCCTCACCGAACTGGGCTACCAAGTCCTGAGCTATTTGTTCGTTTGTCATGATTATTCTATTCCGTAAGAAGCTAACAAGGCTTTATATTCTGGGGATTCTCTTCTACGACGTTGTTCAGATTTTGCCAATTCTTGAATTTGCATAAAACCGTCGATAATTTGTTCTGGACGAGGCGGGCAACCTGGCACATACACATCTACAGGAATCACACGGTCGATACCTTGTAAAACAGAATAGGTATCAAATATACCACCCGAAGAAGCACAAGCACCTACCGACAATACCCAACGAGGTTCAGCCATTTGAAGATACACTTGTTTCAAGACAGGAGCCATTTTCTTAGCGATTGTTCCCATCACCATCAATACATCGGCTTGACGAGCTGAGAACGACATACGTTCAGAACCAAAACGAGATATATCATAAGTGGATGCAGCTGTAGCCATAAACTCAATACCGCAACAAGAAGTTGCAAATGGCAAAGGCCATAGTGAATTTGCACGGGCAAGACCCACTAAATCGTCTAACTTGGCAGCAAAGAAACCTTGTCCTTCAAGCCCCTCAGGAGCATCTACCATTTTAATTGTTGTATCGCTCATTATTTATCAGTGAACAGTTTATCAATTAATAAGTATCCGTGGAAAATCTCCAAAGATCTTGATTATCCATTGTAAACCTTTCGATTATACTAAAATAAAATTGATTTAGGAATACGATGTCTTAGGATTGTTTCCACTTTCATTAACGATAAACTCTTATTAATCGAAAAAGTTTTTCGGATTAAAGTATCATCATGAAGGCAGGAATAAAACGTTACTAAGACGTGAATCATCTTAAATACTTATTTCTCCCACTTCAAAACGCCTTTTTTGATTACGTAGATAAAACCTACCAACAAAAAGCCCATGAAGACAACCATTTCTATAAAACCATCCCAAGCTAGTTCTTTAAAATTAACTGCCCATGGATACATAAAAACGATTTCTACATCGAATAATACGAAAAGAATGGCAACAAGAAAATATTTAACAGAGATGGGAGTACGAGCATCACCAATGGATTCGATACCGCATTCAAAAACATCATCTTTTTTGGAGCTATGACGTTTTGGGCCTAACCAGTGAGTGGCAACCATCGTCAAAACGATAAAAGCAAGAGCAGCCCCTAACTGAACGATAATCGGGAGATAGTCGGAAGGTTGATAGTTCATAAATTTGGGAATAATATTCGGTTGTGTCTCAGCATCTATACTAATCTAGCAGCAAAATAAAGAGAACGCTAATAGTAAAGGGATATAAAATCCGTACGCAATTTACTCATAAAATTTCTTTTGTATGAACTTTTACACCGAAAATAGCGGTTATTAACAGCTGATTTTCCTACATTTTAATCCGAGTTTAATAAAAAAAGGGGTATATAGCAGAATTAGACTTATTCATACTAGACACACCCTTGTTATTTATAACCTGTCTAAATTATTGATTAATTTCTACGATTTCCTAATAAACGCAATAAATACAAGAATAAATTAATAAAGTCCAAATATAGGGTTAATGCCCCCATAATTGCTTCTTTCTTGTCATCGTCGGTTCCTTCATTCCCAATTACGTTCAATTCTTTGATTTTTTGGGTATCATAAGCCGTTAAACCCACAAAAATCAATACCCCAATCGAGCTGGTTACCATGCCAAATAAATCACTACGCAAAAAGATATTGACGATACCAGCTACTAATAATCCAATTACACCCATCATTAAAAGGCTTCCCCAAGAGGTTAAATCTTTCTTAGTATAATAACCATAAGCAGCCATAGCCATAAACATAGAGGCTGCAATCAGGAAGACATAGAAAATAGAATCGGCTGTAAATGCAAAAAAGATAACCGAAAGCGTCACCCCGTTTATAATGGCATACAAGAAAAACCAAAAGGTTGCCATATTACCTGTCATAGATGAAACCCGAGAAGTTAACCACCAGACAATTCCCAACTCTGCTCCGAGCATTAAATAGAAGTTAATTTTATTGCTAAAAATTAGCGAAACAATTTCGGGAGTAGAAGCTACATAATAGGCTACACCTGCCGTTACAAGTAATGCAACTGACATCCAACTGAAGACTTTTGTCATAAATCGGGACTGCTCTGCCACCACCGATTCCTCCGAATAGTACGGTACAAACTGATTTTTTTCCATAGCGTTATCACTCTTTTAGTTTCTTAAATTTAAACAATTGTAAAAGAAAAAATGGACATTTCAAATAGATTTATCCACCAAAAAATAGCGAATGTTTTAAATTTATCAATATTTAACAATAATTTTGCGGCTTTTCTTTCAAAAGCACAAAAATCGTGGTAATTTTGTCTGGCAAATAACAACAATAAGCTATTTGCCATGTTAGACTCATCTAAATTTCTCTACGAAGCCCTCACATACGATGATGTGCTTCTTCTTCCTGCTTACTCAGAAGTTCTTCCAAGAGAGACATCAACACAAACTCAACTTACTAGAAACATTTCGCTGAATATCCCAATGGTTTCCGCAGCAATGGACACAGTAACTGAAGCAGAGCTTGCAATTGCAATGGCTCAAGAAGGTGGTATTGGAATTATTCATAAGAATATGACGATTGCTCAACAGGCTGCTCAGGTCAGAAAAGTAAAGCGTTCAGAATCAGGAATGATTATTGACCCTATTACACTTACGACTGGACAAACCCTTGCGGACGCACACCGTATCATGCGTGAGTTCAAAATAGGTGGAATTCCTGTTATTGATGCTGACGATAAATTAATTGGTATTTTGACCAATCGTGATTTACGTTTCCAGAAGAACTTAACCATCTTGGTTACGGACATCATGACGAAGGAAAACCTTATCACTGCAAAAAAAGGTACTTCTTTAGACGAAGCAGAAACAATTCTTCAAGAATATAAAATCGAAAAGCTACCAATCGTTGACGAAGAAAACAGACTTATCGGTTTGGTAACTTATAAAGACATCTTAAAACGTAAGTCACACCCTTATGCCTCGAAAGATTCATTAGGTCGTTTACGTGTTGGTGCTGCTGTGGGCGTTACTCCTGATTTACTTGATCGTATTGAAGCACTTGTACATGTAGGTGTTGACGTGGTAAGTATTGATACTGCTCACGGACACTCAAAAGGCGTTATTGATGCCTTAAAGCGTGTAAAAGCAAAATATCCAAACTTAGATGTTATCGTTGGAAACGTAGCAACTGGTGAAGGTGCAAGAGCCTTAGCAGATGCAGGTGCAGATGCCGTTAAAGTAGGTGTTGGCCCAGGTAGTATTTGTACTACTCGTATTATTGCAGGTGTTGGGATGCCTCAATTAACAGCAGTTTATGAAGCAGCTAAAGCCGTAGCAGGTACGGGCGTTCCGATTATTGCAGATGGTGGTATTCGTTTCTCTGGTGATATTGCAAAAGCAATCGCTGGTGGTGCAAACACCGTAATGATTGGCTCAATGTTAGCTGGTACAGACGAAGCTCCAGGTGAAGTAATCATCTATGAAGGACGTAAATTTAAAACATACCGTGGTATGGGTTCATTGGAAGCAATGGAAGATGGTTCAAAAGACCGTTATTTCCAAGATGCAGAAGATGACATCAAAAAATTAGTACCTGAAGGTATTGTAGGTCGTGTACCATTCAAAGGTTCTGTTTCAGAAATCCTTTACCAAATGGTTGGTGGTCTTAAAGCTGGTATGGGTTATTGCGGTGCTGGTTCCATCGAAGCAATGCACCATGCTCGTTTTGTAAAAATCACTTCTGCGGGTGTGAAAGAAAGTCACCCACATGATATTACAATCTCGAAAGAAGCTCCGAATTACAGTGCTAAGTAATTAAGACTTTTATGATTGACATAAAAAAACCTGACAGTTTATCTTGTCAGGTTTTTTTATACTCGATACTTTCTTATGCTTTTTTCTTTCCTTTAGCAGCAGATTTTGGTGCTAATGAATTAATCCAACCAGCTACCTTCATTGCATCATCTTTAGAGATGTTTTTCATTGGAGCCATTGGCGGATAACCAGGCCAGTTAGATGGCTTCGGGTTAGCGATTAAATCAACGATTTTTTCTTTTGAATACTTCTTCTTTGCAATGTCTTTGTAAGCAGGGCCTACTAATTTAGTATCTGCCTTATGACATGCTAAACACGTATTTTTTTGCAAAATCGACTTGATGTCTTCTGGAATGTCTTGTGCTTGCACGTTTGCAACGAAACCTGCTAATAACAACGCACTGAATAGTACTTTTTTCATGAATGTGATTTATTTGTCTGTTTCAACAAGTGCGATAAAACACCTGTAACATAATTTGGATAATTGAGCTTGACTAACGAATGCAAAGTAATAACATTATAGCAAATAATTTATCATTTCTTATCCTAATTAATCTTACTGTTTACAAATCTATATAAATATTTTAACATGAATTGTTAATATCGTGTTAACGTTTTGAAGAATATGCTTCAATAGAATTACGTACATTACCGTACTGAGCCAACAACGAGACCGCTTCTTCACGACTGATTCCCAACTCTTTAATTAACATATTCTCTGCCCTTACCACCAATTTATCATTACTCAACTGCATATCCACCATTTTATTCCCTTTCACTCTTCCCAACTGAATCATGGTAGCAGTAGAAATCATGTTTAAGACCAGTTTTTGAGCTGTTCCAGCCTTCATTCGGGTACTTCCTGTTACGAACTCTGGGCCAACAATTACCTCAATTGCATACTCGGCAGCTTGTGCGATTGGGCTCCCTGCATTACAGGCAATTGAGCCAGTTAATAAACCCGCCTCTCTGGCTTTTTGCAAACCACCTACCACATAAGGAGTACGCCCAGAAGCCGCAATACCCACAACGGTATCCAGTTCACTAATTCCTTGAGCCTGCAAATCTAACCACGCTTGTTCCTGATTATCCTCTGCATTTTCTACTGCTTTACGAATAGCACCATCGCCTCCTGCAATAATTCCTACCACTAAATCAAACGAGACACCAAACGTTGGAGGGCACTCCGACGCATCGACCACACCTAAACGACCACTTGTACCAGCACCGATATAAAACAAACGTCCGCCTTGTTTCATTCGAACAACAAGTTGAGCAACCAAAGCTTCAATCTGAGGAATCGCTTTTTCAACGGCTAAAGGCACACTTTTATCCTCCTGATTGATTCCTGAAAGAAGTTGTCCTAGGCTCATTTTGTCCAAATCGTTATAATTTGAACTTGATTCTGTCGTGAGAATATCTAAATTAATACTAGATGACATGATGGTATATATTGAGTAAAAGAATAAACTAAGCTTATTGCGAAAAGCTATTAAGTACTCCGACCTATTT
>JBMLRK010000160.1:0-42729 GCA_049241065.1 Spirosomataceae bacterium | reverse complement strand
CCTTATTTGTCTCAGAATTGTAAAAATTATTTTTGCTAAGTATTATTTCTCCTTAAAAGAAGCCTAATTTGCTCTTGTTGTAAGAAATTAACATGTTTTTAGTTTGGCGGTAGTGTTCCAACATCATTTTGTGGTTTTCACGACCGAAACCAGATTTCTTATATCCTCCGAATGGAGCGTGAGCAGGGTATGCGTGGTAACAGTTTACCCAAACACGACCAGCCTGAATTGCTCTAGGTACCGTATAAAGTTCGTGAGCGTCACGAGTCCAAACACCTGCACCTAATCCGTATAAGGTATCATTTGCAATGTGAAGAGCCTCTTCTGTGTCTTTGAATGTAGTGATACAACAAACTGGGCCGAAGATTTCTTCTTGGAACACACGCATTTTGTTATGGCCTTTCAACAACGTTGGTTGGATATAGTACCCACCACGAATGTCTTCATTTTCTTGTGTATAAGCTCCACCACCTGTTAATACTTCAGCACCTTCTTCTTTACCGATTTCGATATAAGACAAGATTTTTTCGTATTGATCATTAGACGCTTGGGCTCCCATCATACACTCCATTTCTAATGGATTACCCAATTTGATGGCGTTAATACGAGCAATTAAACGCTCGATAAATACCTCAGCAATTGATTCGTGAACTAAAATACGAGATGGACACGTACATACTTCTCCTTGATTTAAAGCAAAGAATGCTGCACCTTCTAACGCTTTATCGAAGAACTCATCGTCTGCATCCATTACACTTGGGAAGAAGATATTTGGCGATTTACCACCCAATTCCATCGTTACAGGAATCAAGTTTTCAGCAGCATACTGCATGATTAAACGTCCTGTAGTTGTTTCTCCCGTGAATGATGCCTTAGAAATACGTGGAGAGCTTGCTAACGGCTTACCAGCTTCTAAACCGAAACCTGTTACGACGTTAATAACCCCAGCAGGAACGATGTCTTTTAATAATTCCATCAAACACATTACGCTTGTAGGAGTTTGTTCAGCAGGTTTAACTACTACGGTACAACCAGCAGCTAAAGCAGGAGCAATTTTCCAAGTAGCCATTAATAATGGGAAGTTCCAAGGAATAATTTGAGCAACCACCCCAAGCGGTTCATGGATAATCATGGATAACGTATGCTCGTCATGTTCCGAAACAGCACCTTCGTCTGCACGGATAACACCAGCAAAGTAGCGGAAGTGGTCAATTACTAATGGAAGATCGGCAAAGGTTGTTTCTCTGATAGCTTTACCATTGTCAATCGTTTCAACTAATGCTAAATACGGAAGGTTCGCTTCAATGGTATCAGCAATTTTCAAAAGGATGTTACTACGAGTAGTAGCTGAAGTTTTTGACCATGTTGCAAATGCCTCATGAGCTGCATCTAACGCTAATTCTACATCCTCTTTTGTAGAACGAGCAGCCTGAGTAAATACTTTACCATCCACTGGTGAAATGTTGTCAAAGTATTCTCCATTTACAGGAGCTACAAATTTTCCACCGATAAAGTTGTCATAACGTTCTTTGAATGCAGGTTTAACAACGCTTGCAATAGTTTCTTCGATTGCTGTATTTTCCATGATTGTTTATTTTAATGAATTCGTTTTCTTGATAACTTTTATGCAAAATTATCTTAGTTTGGTTCAATTTTTATTTACTTTTATATCACAAAACTTGATTATAGTCTCATTGTATTTTTATGATATTTTTTTGAATTATAGCTCTGTTTTCTAGTAAAACTTGACAATCGTATCACACAACTTGATAATAATATCATAGTGTGGGTATGGTATTGTATCAAAAGCTTTCTGTTGCTATTATTGTAAACCATCTTTTTCCAATTGGCATGAATTCAATATATAAACCCAAAGCACCCGATTTGAAAACTGTCAAGGAATTGACTACGTTGGTGGAAAATCGTACGATTTACTCATTGGATAATGTAGAGCTCAATATTTTTGAAACACATCAACGGAGTTCCGATGTGCGGTTGCAATTCAACAGTTTTGTGCTAACTACGATGTTTCGTGGGAAGAAGGTTATGCACTTGTTCGATAAAGATGGATTTGAATATTTGCCTGGAGAGTCGGTGATTGTACCAGAAAATGAAATCATGAAAATAGATTTTCCCGAAGCGGATTTCTCAAACCCAACTCAATGTATGGCGTTGGCAATTAAGAGTGAGAAAATAAAGGAAACCATTAATCTATTAAATGAAAAGTATGCGAAAGTGGAAAAGAATGATCTTTGGAAAATAAATTTAGATAGCTTTCATCTAAAAAATTCATTAGAAGTAACCGATACGATTGATCGCTTAGTGAAGGTTTCTTCAGAAAGTAATGCAGCAAAAGACCTTTTTGCGAATTACACCATCAACGAACTATTAATACGACTCATGCAAACACAAGCCCGTGGATTGCTGATTGATAACTATCAAAAACATACAAGTACCCATCGTTTTGCGTTTATCGTGCA
The DNA here is from genome assembly GCA_049241065.1 of Spirosomataceae bacterium. GTDB lineage: Bacteria > Bacteroidota > Bacteroidia > Cytophagales > Spirosomataceae > JALRIJ01. The sequence continues at coordinate 40,249 of JBMLRK010000160.1, read as the reverse complement.
GTATATCAAGGAACATACGACTGAGAAATTGAATATCGACAAACTGTGTGATTTGGCTTGTATGAGTAAACCCAATTTTTTTCGTCAGTTCAAACGAGAATTAGGAATTACCCCCATTGATTACATTAATCAAGAGCGTATCAAAATTGCCAAAGAATTACTGGCTGATCCGCTCAATGACATTAGCGATGCTTGTTTTAAGGCAGGTTTCAGTAGTACCAATTATTTCTTTATCATTTTTAAGAAATACGTAGGGGTTACCCCAGGCAAATACAAGCAACTCTGTATTGCTTCTGGAGGGGAAGAACTAGACATCGTGGTTTAGTTGCCAAATAATTCCATTTGATAGGAGCCAGACACTTTTGCTTCGTGTGCCAGTAACCATTTTTTACGCCATAAATCGCCACCATACCCAACAAGTGAACCATTTGAACCGATTACTCTATGACAGGGTACAATAAGGCTCATTTGGTTTAATCCGTTGGTCGTTCCTACTGCTCTAATTGCTTTTTCGTTACCAATTCTTCTGGATAGTTCCAAATATGAAATGGTTTTGCCAAAAGGTATATTCTCTAATTCCTTCCATACCAGTTGTTGAAAAGCTGTTCCTTCTTGCTTGAATGCAATATCAAAGGTTTTTCTTTTTCCTGCAAAATATTCTTCTAGCTGAAATGTTAATTCATGAATACTATCAGGAACGTACTCTGTTGATAGTTTTCGTGGACTGGGTCGCTTTGTTGATTCCACAAAATGGATAGAAGAGATATACTCTTCTGTGGCCGAAACCTCAAGGTCGCCAAGTGGAGAGGATAAATAGGAGGTAAATTCGGAGATAATGGAGACCATAGTACTTTTAACTAGATTGTTTCTCTAATTTACATCATTTTTATGAAAAAACACTCAAACTTGAACTTTGAGTATAAGTACTCATTTTTCAGAAACTTGATAGTGCTTAAATTTAGATAATTCTTTGTAATTAAGCTAAATAGCCACAGAAATAGCTGAATTGAGCATTTTTTCGGAAGAGAACATTATTTTGAATCGAAACAAAAAAATATTATCTTAGAGATACAAGAACGCTTAACGTAGCATTACTTATTCTTTGAATAAGGTATTTGAAGTTTAAGCTTTAAGCCCAACCTTATTCATCGCTTCATAAATAATTTAATTCAAAGACCCATAACCCCACGAAAGACAATGAGGTTATATAAAGAAAACTGAGTATGAATTTTAGCTTTGAAAACTACAAAACCGACGGGTTTTATGATGAAATGTTCGATGCCGAAGGGAATGTTCGAAGTGGATATGAGGCGTTTAAAGAGCGTGTAGAGCAGATGGGCGTTGATGAATTTGTACGTCGTCATCATGCCGCAGAACGTGCCTTAATGGCCATGGGTATTACCTTTAATGTCTATTCTGAAAATGAAGGTACTGAACGTATTATGCCTGTTGATATTATCCCGAGAGTGTTATCTTCGGAAGATTGGGAGCATCTGGAAAAAGGCTTAGTCCAACGGATTACGGCTCTGAATCTCTTTTTGCAAGACATTTATAACGAGCAAAAAATTCTAAACGATGGTATTGTTCCTCGTGATTTAATTGAAACATCAAAGGACTTTTTACATCCAATGAAAGGGGTAACTCCTCCTAAAGGAATTTGGATTCATATTACGGGTACAGATTTAATTAGAGGCGATGATGGTCAATTTATGGTACTAGAAGATAACCTTCGCTGCCCTTCAGGTGTATCGTATATGCTTGAAAATCGTGAATTGTTGAAACGTACTTTCCCTGAGGTGGTTGCTAAAACCCGTATTCAGCCTATTTCTGATTATCCTACTCGTTTATTAGAAATGCTTCAACACATTGCAGGCAGACCCAATCCTACAATATGTGTTTTGACACCAGGTATTTATAACTCTGCTTACTTCGAACATTCGTATTTAGCTCAACAAATGGGGGTCGAATTAGTAGATGCTCGTGATTTAGTGGTCGATGGAGGTTATGTGAAAATGCGTACAACCAAAGGCTTCCAAATTGTCGATGTAATTTACCGACGCATTGATGATACCTTCTTAGATCCAGAAGCATTTAATCCTGATTCCTTAATTGGTATTCCAGGGATTATGGAGGTGTATAAAGCGGGGCGTGTAGCCTTAGCAAATGCTCCAGGAACTGGTGTTGCTGACGATAAAGTAATTTATGCTTATGTGCCTAGAATTATCAAGTACTACCTAGGTGAAGAGGCTATTTTGCCAAATGTAGATACGTACATTTGTGGAGAAGATGAAGATTGTGCTTATGTGTTGGAAAATATTGAAAAATTGGTCGTAAAAGAAGCTAATGCGGCGGGTGGCTATGGTATGTTAATTGGGCCGAAATCGACGAAGGAAGAGCAGGAGTTATTTAAACAGAAAATAAAAGATAACCCTCGTAATTATATCGCACAGCCAACTATTTCGCTTTCTCGTGTCCCTTCTTTAGTGGATGATCACGCAGAAGGTCGTCACGTGGATCTACGTCCTTATGTTCTTTATGGAAATGGGGTACAAGTAATTCCTGGAGGTTTAACACGAGTAGCGTTACGTAAAGGCTCGCTTGTGGTTAACTCTTCTCAAGGAGGAGGTTCTAAAGATACTTGGGTTTTATATTAAGTAGTTATGTTAGTAAGTACTCGTTGATAAATAGTTTATGATATTTTTGTTTCAAGATTGGGCATAAACTATTAGCGAATAGTGGTTTATCGAAATCTTTGAACATTCAACTTTAAACTGATGACTACTTAAAGTCAGAAAAGCCTAATGAATCGTCTCATTCATTAGGCTTTTTTGTTTGTATCTTTGTCCATTCTAAAAATAAAGCAATGATTACACTTTCTGAAATCTGGATTTATCCTATCAAGTCGTTAGGAGGTATTTCGCTAAATGAAGCAAACGTTACGGAACGTGGTCTTGAATACGACCGTCGTTGGTTACTTGTTGACGATGCAGGTGTCTTCTTAACACAACGCCAATACGCATCCTTAGCTTTGTTTTCGGTGGCATTAACAGAGGATGGTTTCCTCGAAGTTACGAATAGAAAATCGAACCAAAGCCTATCTTTTTCGACCCAACAATACAGTAACAAACAGGTTGAAGTGAAAGTTTGGGACGATATGATTTGGGCGAATGAAGTAAGCGAAGAGGTCTCGCTTTGGTTTTCAAATCAGCTTGATAAACAAGTTCGTTTGGTCTATATGCCCGATTCTTCGAAACGTGCTGTTGACGCTCGATATGCACAAACAGATGTAGATATAACGTCGTTTGCAGACGGGTATCCGTTCTTGTTAATCGGACAATCGTCCTTAGATGATTTGAATAATCGACTGGAATCTGCGGTTACAATGAATCGTTTTCGACCAAATTTTGTTGTAAAAGGAGCTAGTCCGTATCAGGAGGAATCATGGTATGAATTCCAACTCGGAGCAGTGGATTTTTGGGGAGTAAAACCTTGTGCAAGATGTATTTTAATAACGATAAATCCTGTGACTGGAGAGCGTACATCTTCTGAACCACTAGCTACGCTTTCTAAGTATAGAAAGGTTGGGAATAAGGTATTGTTTGGACAAAATGTAATTCCGAAATCGTTAGGGAAATTACAGGTAGGAGACGTTATAAAAGTGAAAAGTAATGCAACTAATTCTAATCTATAAGGATGAATTGGATGATTAGACAATGATGAAATTTGTGAAGAGGCTTAATTTGTTAAGCATAGATGTAGTAGTAGGAGCAATGGTTTGTAACGCATTATTTTGGAAATTACCCGACGGAAAATCTCCGATAAACTATTTGAATACCGTCGTGCTGGGCTTATCAATTTTTGTGATTTATACCCTAGACCGTTTGCTTGATAATCGTAAGCCAACCCAAGTTCCGACTGAACGTCATCTTTTTCATCAACATTATGAAAGAGTACTTTGGCCATCAGTTTGTGCTATTTTAGTGAGCATTTTATGCTTGCTTTTTTACCTGCCTATCATTACCATTTTAATCGGAAGTCTAATTGCATTTGTAACAATACTTTACCTCTGGATTGTTAGTAAATTACAAGATAACAGTTCCTATCAGTATGGCAAAGAGTTCATTACAACATGGGTATATACCGCAGGCGTATGGGGGACAACTATCCCTCATGCGATTAATGGATGTTATGGTTTATTATTTATGTTAATCGTCTTTCAAAACTTATTAGTGTTTTCATGGTGCGAGCAACGAAAGTTTCCAACCGTATATTCATTAGCTTCTTTTTTAGGTGAAAATAAAACAAAAAATGTAATTATTTTTATATTTATCGTCCTCTTTTTGGGAAGTGTTTTTTCTCTTGTACATTCAAATAACCATTTTCAACAGCAAGTCGCAATACTCTTTATCATCATGAGTTTTATTCTGATGATAATCCCTTTATACGCTTCTTTTTTTCTTAAAAAGGATCGCTATCGCTGGATTGGTGATGGTGTTTTTTTATTACCAACATTACTACTGTTAATCGCATGAATACTTCAGAAACAACACTCAATAACTCTCCCTATGCAGCCCTAAAATACCCCCAATTCGTTGCCTATATTTTTGGTAATGGCTTCTTTACGATGGCTTTATTAATGCAAGAAGTCGTATTAGGGTATGAACTCTATAAAATAACGCACGACCCATTGGCACTTGGGCTAATAGGGTTGGCAGAAGCTCTTCCTTATATTTCGCTTGCCTTATTTGGAGGTTATTTTGCAGATAGGAGAGATAAAAAAATAATCATGTTAATCAGTTTATTTGTGATCCTACTAGGCTCTATCAGTTTAGTCTGGGCAATGAGTCCTGCTGCAGGTTTTGGGATTAGTCAAAAACTTTGGACTGTATATGGAATGGTTATTTTAATTGGACTTTCCAAAGGGTTTTATAGTCCAGCATCATCTTCTTTGAATCCATTTTTAGTTCCTAAAGAAATTTTCGGAAATGCCGCTACTTGGGCTAGTTCATTGTGGCAATCAGGTGCTATTTTAGGGCCAGGTGTAGCTGGTTTCTTGTATGCTTATTTGGGTTTAGTAAACACACTTTGGTTTGTTGTCGGCTTATTAGTTGTTGTAATGATTTTAATTTCTACCATCACTTCTCCTCCAATTCCTGAAAGGAATGAAGTGAAAGTCGATATATTTACGAGTCTTAAAGAAGGAATCAAATTTGTATTTAGTACCAAAATTATCCTGTACTCTATTTCCCTAGATTTGTTTTCGGTCTTATTCGGTGGAGTCATCGCTTTATTACCCGTTTTTGCAGAAGATGTTCTCAAAGTAGGAGCAGAGGGTTTAGGCGTTCTACGAGCTGCCCCATCCATAGGAGCAGTTTCTACCATGTTTTTAATGGTCTATTTTCCACCACTTAAGAATGCTTGGAGGAATTTACTATTAGCGGTGGGCGGTTTTGGTCTAGCAACGCTCATTTTTGCTTTTTCTACTAATTTTACCTTGTCTATCATTGCCTTATTTTGTACAGGAGCTTTTGACAGCGTAAGTGTGGTTATTCGTCAAACTATTTTACGTTTTTTCACACCAGACGAAATGAGAGGTCGAGTTGCGTCTGTAAACGGAATTTTTGTTAGTTCATCAAATGAGCTGGGAGCTTTTGAATCTGGACTTTTAGCAAAATTGATGGGGACAGTCCCTTCTGTTATTTTTGGTGGAGCCATGACCCTCATTATTGTTTGTGTGGTATGGGTAAGGTCTAAAGAAAATTTCAAGATGAAAATTGAACATTAATTTTGTAAATGAACATCTTATGATTGCTGAGTTTACTAGAACGCTCGGACGATGCCAAACTTCTTAGTTTTGGCACGCTATTTGTGTTTCGTAGTTCATTCGTTCTATTCTAACGTAAGTTTTCATCTTCCGCCGAAGCGTCTAAAAATCATGAAGAAATTATTATATATAGCCTTGTCTGTTGTCCTGCTTATTTTATGTGGGCATGAGAGCGTTTTTTCACAGGCCAAGCTAAAAGCTGCGAATCGTCAATTTGAACAGTTAAGTTATATTGATGCCATTCGCCTGTATGAGGACTTCCTTTCTGATGCTAAAATTGATTCAAGTGCTCGAAAAGAGGCTTTGAAGAAATTGGCATATTCTTATCGTAAAGTACAAGATACTCGTAATGCAGAACATGCGTTTTCGGATTTATTAAAGTTATATCCAACCGTAGAAAGTGAAAATTATTTGTATTATGCACAGGCTTTAGCAGCTAATGGGAAGTACAAAGATGCTCAAAAGGCTTACTCCGTTTATGGAGAAAAACAAGACGCTGATTTAAGAGGAAAACGGTTTACAGTATCTTACATGGATATGAGTCGATATTACAGAGATTCGTCTTCCTATAAGATTAGCTATTTGCCCATTAACTCTCGTCAAGCAGATTTTAGCCCGATGTTCTATAAAGGAGGGTTAGTTTTTTGTTCAGCAAGAGAAGAAGCAGGTGCAGTTAAGCATGTATTTAATTGGAATCAAACGCCTTTCTTGGATTTATACATCACACCAGACACTGCTCAGTTGAACAACCTTAATTATGTGGGGGCAGCTTCAGCAGGTGGGGCCGCAGCAAGTAGTGCAGATATTGAAGCTCCCGCTTTGCAGCTTACTAAAGTTGAAGAGTTTAGTAGAACACTCAATACAAAATATCACGAAGGCCCAATGTGCTTTTTTAAGGGTGAACAAAAAGTGATTTTAACCCGAAATAACTATTCTAGAGGTCGTGGTGCGAGAGAGTCAAAAGATGGAACGAATCGTTTGAAACTTTACATGTCTGATTTAGAAAAAGGAGCTTGGGCCAATGCAAAAGAATTACCTTTTAATTCGGATGAATATTCTTGTGGTCACCCGAGCTTGACACCTGACAATACCAAAATGTATTTTGTGTCGGATATGCCAGGAGGGTTTGGAGGAACTGATATTTATGTTGTAGAATATAATAATGGGAATTGGGGTTCTCCAGTTAATGTTGGCAAAGAGATTAATACAGAGGGTAATGAAATGTTCCCATTTGTTGATGAAAAAGAGAATTTATATTTTGCCTCAGACGGACACGAAGGGCTAGGTGGCTTAGATATGTTTTATGCTGAGATGAAAAATGGAATTGCCACCAAAGGGGTTGTAAACTTGGGTTCTCCAATTAACTCAGAGAAAGATGACTTTGGTTTAATTACGGATGGGGAACGTACGAAAGGTTTCTTTGCATCTAATCGAAAAAGAGGAGTTCATGATGATAATATTTATTCATTCACAAGAGTATGCCGTCCATTAACATTAATTGTATATGATGCCACAACGAAAAAAGTATTAGAAAATGTGGATATTCGTACAATTGTCAATGCTGAAAATAGAGATTTAAAAGTAACGGGTATTGATGGTTCAACAAGCCTATGTTTGGAAGCGAATGCTGAGTACGAATTCAAAGCTATCAAAGAGGGCTACCAAATGAATTCGGTTTTGTTTTCTACTAAAAATGCTACTGCACAGAACACAACGCTGTCTATTTATTTAGATAAAGCACAAAGTGCTATTTTGAAAGGAGTTGTTAAATCAGAACAAAATCAACAACCAGTTGCTGGGGTACAAGTAACTTTAGAAAATCCGAAGGATAAAACAACCCAGACTGTTACTACTGGAGCTGATGGTTCATACGAATTTAAAGTGCAACCAGGTGTAGAGCATACTTTGACCACTAAAAAGGACAAATATGCCACTAATAAGGAAATTATCGGAAAAGTTAAGAAAGACCAAGCAGGCAAAACGATTGAGAATACACAAAAAATGTATGGCGAAGGAGATACATTTATCTTGAAGAATATTTACTATGATTTGGATAAATTTTTCATTCGTTCAGATGCTGCAAGAGAATTGGATAGATATTTAGTGCCACTCTTGAAAAAGTATCCTGAGATGGCTATTGAAATTCGCTCACATACAGATGCACGAGCAAGCGATGGTTATAATATGCAATTATCGTCTAATAGAGCAAGAGCTGTTGTTGATTATTTAACAAGCAGAGGTATTGATGCCAAACGCTTGACTTCGAATGGTTATGGCGAGAAGGAATTAGCTAATGAATGTGTGGATGGGGTGAGATGTACAGAACAGCAACATCAAGAAAATAGACGTACAGAATTTAGAATTCTAACAGTAAAATAAGAAAAATTGAGTAAATAAAAAGCCCCAGCAATGGGGCTTTTTATTTGTGTTATAATGTTGCAGCGGTACGTTGAATGAATGCAGTTAAGTCTGCACCTGTCAACATATTTTGAGACAATAGGGCTAAATCGTAAATTTGTTTAGCTAACTTTTTCTGCTCAACAAGATCCGTTTCGTTCGCTATTTTCGTAATTGATGGGTGGTTTGCGTTAATTGAAACGATATGATTATTTGGCATTCCACCAAACATTCCCATTCCACCGCCACCAGTACGAGACATATCGGTCATTCTACGCATAAACTCATTTTGAGTAATTACTGCTGGAAGCTCATCCACTGGCATTGCTTCTAACTGTACTGCTTTAGTACTGTCTGCAATGACTTCATCGAATACCTTTTTCACAGATTCTTTTTCAGATTCAGAAAGCACCGCTTCTAGGGCAATACCTTTGTCAATAAGTTTTTCTATGGTGTCAGCATCTACTCGTTTTAAATTGGTTTTTACCAATTTACTTTCAAGCATATTGATAAAGTGACTATCCAATACGCTGTCAAGTTTCAAGACATCATAACCTCGTTTACTAGCCGACTGAATAAAACTATCTTGAGCTTTAACATCAGTAGTATAGAGGTAAACAACATCGTCATTTTTATCTTTTTGATTCTCCTGAACAAATTCTGCATACTCGTTAAACGTGTAGTATTTGTTCGAAACACTTTGAAGCAAGCAGAAATCCTTTGCTTTATCGTAGAATTTCTCGTCAGAAATCATACCATATTTAACAAATAGACCGATGTTTTCAAACTTCTCTTCGTAGCCAGTTCTGTCATTCTTGAACAATTCAGCTAGTTTTTCGGCAACTTTACGAGTGATATAGCTATTGATTTTTTTAACATTTGAATCAGCTTGTAGGAAGCTACGAGAAACGTTTAGCGGAATATCTGGCGAGTCAATTACGCCATGAAGTAACATTAAAAACTCTGGAACAATATCCTTTACTTCGTCCGTAATGAACACTTGGCGACTGAACAACTGAATTTTTTCACGTTGTAATTGTAGCTCGTTCTTAACTTTAGGGAAGTATAAAATACCCGTAAGATTAAAAGGATAATCTACATTTAAGTGAATCCAGAAGAGTGGTTTTTCTGAGAAAGGATACAATTCTTCGTAGAATTTCAGGTAGTCCTCATCCGTTAATTCAGAAGGAGATTTTGCCCAAATAGGAGTAGGGTTATTGATGATTTTATCACCAAATTCAATCTCAATTGGAAGGAACTTACAATATTTGTCTAGTACCTGTTTGATTCTGAGTTCCTCTAAAAACTCCAATGAGTCTTCTGCAATATGCAAAATAATATCAGTTCCTCTTGACTCACGTTCTGCAGCCGAAATTTCAAATTCTGTAGATCCATCACAAGTCCACTTTACTGCTTCTGAATTGTCTTTAAACGATTTCGAAATGATATCAACACGTTCAGAAACCATAAAAGCAGAATAGAAACCAAGACCAAAATGCCCAATAATTGCTTTTTCATCCCCTTTGTCTTTATACTTCTCTACAAATTCCGTTGCACCAGAAAAGGCAATTTGATTGATGTATTTTTTAACTTCATCGGCTGTCATACCGATACCATTATCAGAAATAGTAATGGTCTTCGCATCTTTATCGAAGCTAACACTCACTTTCAATTCGCCAAGTTCACCATTGAATTCACCAATAGCAGAAAGGCGTTTTAATTTTTGCGAGGCATCGACAGCATTTGATACTAACTCACGAAGAAAGATTTCATGATCTGAGTATAAAAACTTTTTAATGATAGGGAAAATGTTCTCTGTGTGAATCGAGATATTACCTTTTTCTTGCATGGTCATTTTGTCATTTTTATAATTAAATATAAACATTTATTTGCTAGTAGTCTATAGGCAAATATAATTCCAACGTGTTTTCAAGATGTCAAATTGACAGACAATATTGTTATCTATTTATAATACAAGCGGATATACATAAAAATGATAGAATATTATAGGAATAATCTATTGACATTTTAGCAGTAATTGTCGTACTTTGCAAAACGTTGCATGTGCCTTATTAAGTAGTTTAAGTAGATGTCTTCGCTCGCAAATTTATAAAAACAAATGTCCTTCCAAATTGTCGTTCCTCATAGTAGTAGGAGCCATGTCTTCCGTTGTATCTTAGAATTGCTTGTCAGATTTTTAGCTAATGAATCTAGTTGAATTAAATAATAATGTTATAGGTCTAATGTTTTTGGCATAATTTTCGCTCTAAGGGGAAACTCTTATTTTGGAAGGTAGAAGTATAGGCTTTTGTTAAATAGTTAAGATTTGTTAGGCAAAAAAAACAAATTTATAGAAGCTTTTTTGTTATTTAAGCAATTGGTATTTAGTTAGTTATAGCCCTAAGATTAATAATTTATTACAAACGGAATTGTGTCCTTTAATTTGGCACAGTTTTGGAGGTTTTCTTAAGAGAGTCTAGGTAGTGTCTACTCTTTAGTTTTTCCTATATTTTTCCACGTGTTATTTTAAAAGAATAATCGTTAGGAAATATGCCCAAAACCCCTTTTGGAAATAGTTTACAAAATGCAGAAATATAAGATGTATAGAATTGCATCTATTTTGTGAGTTGAAAGATTCCTATTCACTGAATCGACTCTTTTGTAAATGACTTTCACCATAAACAAATGACACGATAGAAAGGCTTCATTACTGGTAGCTATAATATCAGTGTATTACTTGTTGGAATAGTTGGCTAGTTCTAGGTCAATTTTTATTAAATCCGATAAGAAATATTAGGAAGTTTCCCAAATAGCGATTGTACTATTTTAGATTTAAGTTTATTTCAGAATACGAGTATATTATCAATTAAACATACAGCAAATGAATCTTTTTACTTGCCTGAGACAAATGGTAGCCAGTTTAATGGTTGTTCCGTTTTTAAGACGGTTCTCAAAACGAAGTCATAATCGTTTTTTGAGCAACTTTCTATCGGTGGTAGTCGATAGTTTCTCCTTTGAGCGTAGCACAAATGACAATAGCTTGTCGTTTGCGACTTCTACTCTTGTCATGGAGCCAGTTCCTTCTATAAAGTCTTCTTTCCGTTCGTGGATGGTAGCCACTGTACTGATTCTATGTACAATGACTGGAGCATTCGCTCAGTTACCGAATGTAGCGGTGAAAAAGACTATAAGTAATTCTTCTCCCAATCTTGGAGATAACATTGCTTATACCATCACAGTTACTAATAGCGCCTCTGTAGCGGCCACTGGTGTTGAGTTAACGGATGTTTTACCATCAAGTGTAAATTTCGTAACTTATGCTACATCAACTGGTACATATTCGAATGCTACAGGTATTTGGTCTATTGGAACTGTTCCTGCTAATACTTCAGTATCATTATCCATCTCAACTACTGTCAAGACAGGAGATGCTGGTAGGGGCTTAGCCTTTAGTGCTGCTGAAATAACAAAACAGACAGAAGCGAATGAGAGTGGTTCTATACCGGGTAATAGAGATTTTCAAGAGAACGACATTGATGCTGTATGTTTTTCTGTACCTCTTTATTTCTATGCTGGTGATGAATATCGTATTACACCTCCAGCAGGTTATTCAAATGTTGTCTGGTATAAGAAGGTTGGAACGACTGGAGTAGAAACTCCAGTGACAGTTACTACAGCAGGTGTGAAGCTGAGTGGCGATACCTTAATTATAGATGGAGGTATTTCTGGTTATACGGAATTTACATTTACTGCTGCCCAGAAAAACTGTCCAGCAAATGCCTGTTGCCCTGTGAAAGTAATTCCAGGACTTTATGGGTCTATTGGTGATTATGTTTGGTTTGATACTAACTCTGATGGTAGACAAGATGCTAGCGAGTCCGGTATCGATGGTATCAGAGTTTACTTATATGCTTCAGATGGAGTAACAAAATTAGATAGTACTTTCACTTCTGGTGGAGGTAAGTATTTATTTGATTCACTTTTCTCAGATACCTATTATGTTAAATTTGTTCCAAATGCTGGCAACAAAGTGACATCATATAAGCAAGGTGCTGATGATTCAGTTGATAGTGATGTAGATCCTGTTTCTGGACTTTCTCCTCCCATTGTAATAGATGTGGAAGGAACTGGTAAAGCTAGAGATAATATGGATATAGATGCTGGTCTTGTTCCTAATACTTGTACCACTCCACAAACGGTATCAATTAATTCAGTAGCACCTGTATGTTATAAAAGCCCTATTAATTTAGTGGCTTCTGGAACTAATGTATCTACTTATACTTGGACTACAAACGGTACAGGTAGCTTCACTCAACCAACCGTTGGTTCTTCAACAACATATTATCCATCTCCAACAGATGTTGCTGTTGGTAGCGTAACATTCACTGTTACTACTAATGATCCTGATGGAGCAGGTACTTTATGTTCTGCTACTGCTACCTCTATAAGTGTATCTGTTAAACAGACACCTTATTTACAGGACGCTCAGTTTACTGCATGTGCTGCCTCTCCTGTAGAAATAACAGTAGGTAGTGCCTCTTCTGATGTAACTTTATTACAATGGTATGGCTACACGACTACTCAAACGGTAGGAACTCCAATAGCAGGTGCTAATAGCATGTTCTTTACTCCAAGTGTTGCAGAATTTCCAGCAACGGCTGGAACATACTATTATGCAGCTATCGCCAATACAAACGGCTGTATAGATACCGCTTTTGTACAAGTTACCGTTAATGCAGCACCTACAGTGAGTATTTACACTGGTGGTGGAACTATTTGTTTGGGGCAAGCAACAGCGTTAGTAGCAAGTTCTTCAGACGGTAGTAAAATTTACTGGTACACAAATAGTAGTACGACGCCGTTTGCAATTTCTAACAGTAATGAAGCAGTTAATGTATCTCCTGCTGTTACTGAAACGTATTATGCAGAAGTTAAGAATGGCACATGTGTTAGTCCTCGCTCATCGGCAGTTGTAGTAGTTGCTCCAAAAGCATCAACTCCAATTGTGAAGGATCTTGCTAATAACTGTCCTGCTTCAACAGTTAGCTTAGCCGATGCTATTTTAAGTCAACCTTCATCAGGGGGAGCTTTTGAATGGCACGTGACTAGTGATGTTACTTCAGCTTTGGTATCAAATACAACTACAGCTGGTGCAGGGAAATACTATCTGTTTGAGAAAACATCATCAGGTTGTTATTCAAGTCCAGCAGTTGTAACAGTGACTATTAATAATTGTCAATGTACAAACCCTGCAACAGTTACAATCGCAAGTATCAACTCTATTTGTAAAATTGTTCCAGTTCAGTTAACTGCCACGCTAGGTGGAGGTGCAACTTCTGGTTCATGGACTGCTACAGGTACGGGAACATTCTCAAGTACAACAAGCGTTAATGCGACTTATACTCCAAGTGCATCGGATTTAACAAAATCATCAATTGAATTTACATTCACCACAAACGATCCTGATGGTTCTGATGTACTTTGTAATGCAGTGTCTGCGACAGGAATTTTACAAATTCAAGCTAATCCTGTTATACCTGTTACTCTGAAGTGTGATAAAGAAATTTGTTTAGGACAATCAAATAAATTATTTGCAGTAAGTCCAGGTAATACAGTTTATTGGTATGATTCAATGACTGGAACTTCAATCGCTACTGCTGATGAAGATGGGTTTGTTGTAACTCCAACAGCAGAGGGCTCTTATACTTACTATGCTAAGGCTGTTACTCCAGATGGTTGTGAAAGCGTATTATCTTCTGTTACGTTTATCGTTAAGAAATGTTTGACTGACTTAGCAGTTACAAAAGATGTGATTACAGCACCAGATGCTTTAACAACTCCATCTTATTTATTAGGACAAAAAATTACGTATTCAATCGTTGCTGAAAATTTAGGTACAATTGCTGCAACGTCAGTAAAAGTAACAGATATTCTTCCAAGCTCATTGACTTACGTAAGTTCAACACCTGCTGGTCAATATAATGCTACCACAGGGGAATGGACAATTGGAACGATGACTGGTGGTTCTTCTAAAGTGTTATTAGTAGAAGCGATTGTTAATAAGGTGGGAACAATTCGTAACGAGGCTGTTATTTCAAGTCCAGACGAAGATCCGACGAAGTTGACAAATAATAAATCGACAAAAGATATTACTGCGACAGACGTTGCAGACTTAAGCTTGACAAAAACTGTTAGTGATAAAGTTCCTGTATTAGGTTCTGAGGTTGAATATACAATTACTGTTACAAATGCAGGACCAAATACTGCGACAAATGTTGCTGTGAAAGATGTATTACCAGCAGGATTAGAGTTTGTATCAAGTAGTACCTTAACGAATACATCAGGAGTGTTAACAGCAACTGTTGCGAGTATATTAAAAGATGCTTCAGTATCATTTAAATTCAAAGCAAAAGTTTCGCAGGCAGGTTCAATCATTAATAAAGCTGAAGTTTCTAAATCAGATCAGAAAGATCCAGACTCAACACCAGGTAATGGTACGACTACGGATGAAGACGATGATGATAACGTAGAAATCCAAGTTAAAGATGTTTGTAGTTTAACAGCTCCAGTAATTGCTTGTGGAGTTAGAGAGGTTTGTTACGGCGAAAGCATAACATTTACAGCTACTGGTTGTGCTTCTGATCAAACTGTGGTATGGAACACAGGAGCGAAGGGTTCTACATTGGTTGTTGCTCCACTTGTTTCGACAACTTTTACAGCTTATTGTGAGAAAGGAACTTGTAGAAGTACAGTGTCTAATGCAATTACTATCAATGTAATTAGGTTGAGTGCTCCATCTTTAGCAGGTCCAAGCCAGATTTGTAAAGGTGGTGAAGCTACTTTGACGGCATCTTCATGTGATGGTGTTGTTCAATGGCAAACATCTCCAACTGTATCAGGAAGCTCAATCAAGGTTAATCCAACAGTTACTACTACATATTATGCTGTATGTAAAGTTTATGGATGTACAAGTCCTATAGGTTCTGTAACTGTAAAAGTTATTGAAACTCCTGTCGCTCCTGAGGTAGTATGTAATACAATGAATATTTGTCCAGGCCAATCAACTTATATCACTGCAATGAATTGCGATGGTCAAGTTAAATGGAATACAGGTCAAACAACAACGATTATAACAGTTAGTCCACTTGTTACAACAAGCTATACGGCAACTTGTACAGTTAATGGATGTGAGAGTGAGCCATCTACTCCACATGATATTGAGGTGACACCTATTCCTGCTCCAACAGTTGTGGCTTCTGCATCAACAATTTGTACAGGAACATCAGTGAAATTAGATGCTTCAAATTGTTTAGGTAAAGTAACATGGAATATTGGTGGTGGACAGACAATGACTGGTGCTTCAATAACAGTTAAGCCTACTGCAACTACTGTATATTCTGCAACTTGTTCTTCTGTATATTGTTCGTCTGAAAAATCAGTTGATTTGACTGTTACTGTTGCAAATCCAGCAGTACCTACATTATCATCGGCAGTTTCAAGTATTTGTGCTGGAGCTTCAGTTGATTTGACTGCTTCTTCTTGTACAGGGGATGTAGTATGGTCAAATGGTGCTACGGGAGCGAAAATTACAGTCAATCCAACAGTTACTACGTCTTATACGGCAACTTGTAAGGTAGGAACTTGTCAAAGTGCAACATCTGATAAATTGACAATTACAGTTACTGAATTTGCCAAACCATCCATCTACACAGATAACTTATCGGTTTGTGCAGGAGGTTCAATAACATTAAATTCAAACGGATGTAATGGAACAGTTGTATGGTCTGATGGACAAAAAGGTTCGTCTATCGTAATCTCGCCATCTAGTAATGTAAAATATACTGCAACTTGTGAGTCAACGACATGTAAGTCAGATAAATCAAACGAGTTAGCTATCGTTATTACACCATCACCAGCAGCACCAGTTGTTAGCTGTCCAGTAAATACGGTGTGTGCAGGAACAAGTGTAACGTTAACAGCAGCTGGATGTTCATCGGGTACAATCAAGTGGTCAAATGGAAGTACAGGAACTTCTATTACTGTTAGTCCAACATCATCAACAACTTACAGTGCTAAGTGTACATTGAGTGGATGTGAGAGTGTAGTTTCTAATGAAAAAACAATAACAGTTACTCCGGCGGTTCCTCTTGCATTATCTGTAGAAATAGCGAATCCAACTATTTGTAGTGGAACTTCAACTACATTAACCTTGAAAGGTTGTGAAGCTGGAACGATTACTTGGAATAGTAATTTGCCTTCTGCTGCGATTGTAACAGTTAGCCCAACTGTTACAACAACATACTCTGCTGTATGTTCAGGAGTTGCTTGTGCTAAGGATGCTTCGATTTCTACAACAGTTACGGTAATTCCTTCGGCTTCTACACCAGCGATTGTTGTTGCGGGTATGCCAACTGTTTCTTCGGAAATTCAAGTTTGTTCAAATGCATCGATTACGCTAACGGCCTCGAATTGTAATGGGGCAGTTTTATGGAGTACTGGCGAAACGGCAACTTCAATTACCGTGTCTCCAACTGCTCAGACATCGTATAGTGTGAAATGTATTGCAAGTTCTAATACTTGTTCATCTCAAGCTGTTTCAGTACCGTTAGTTGTTAAAGTTGGAACGCCAGTTCGTCCAACTATAAAATCTAGTATTAGTGATCAAACAGTACTTACTTGTTCAGGTGGTCAGGTTACACTGACTGCATCTGGATGTGGAAACGCAACGGTACTTTGGTCAAATGGTAAAACAGGTGCAAGTATAGTTGAGACAATTAACTCTACAACATCTTATACAGCGGTATGTAAGCAAGATTTATGTAGCAGTGAAGTTTCTGAAAAAATAACAATTAATGTCACTGTACCATCTGTACCAACAATTACATGCGCATCAAATACAATTTGTGCAGGTAGTAAAGTTTCACTGGTGGCCGTTGGCTGTGAAGGTACAGTTAAATGGTCTGATGGATTTGTAGGAACAATTAATGATGTTTCACCAAATCAAACTACGGATTACACGGCTAAATGTATTGTTGGTCAATGTGAGTCATCTTTATCTGCGGTAGCAACGGTAAATGTAGGAGCTCCATCTGCACCAGTGATTTCATGCAATGCAACGTCTATCTGTTCAGGAATCCAAATTACCTTAGCTGCAAATAACTGTGCAGGAACAGTAATCTGGAGTGATGGTCAAGTTGGAAGTGTAATTACAGCATCTCCAAAAGTAACGACTGCTTATACTGCAATTTGTAAACTTGATAAGTGTCAGTCAGGTATATCAAATAAAGTGACGGTATCTGTTAGTACAATATTGCCAACTCCAGTTACAAAAGATTTGGTAAATGTATGTCCATTCAAAACAGTTGACTTAACTGCAGGTGTAACAAGTAATCTATCGGGTACAGGAAATGTATTTGAATTCCATACAGGAAATACGCCTAGCTCTCCTTTGGTTACTAGTCCGAATATGGTTGCCATTACAGGAACATACTATGTATATGAAAAAACAGGTACTGGCTGTTATTCGTCAGCGGGAGCTATTAATGTATATATTAATGAAAATTGTAGTAACATAGATTGTGTTAAGAATCCTGCAACAGTTGATGCTGGTTCTGATCAGACGTTATGTGCAGAAAAAGTGGCTAACCTAAGTGCAAAAATGGGAGGTGCTGCAACTAGTTTGACTTGGTCAACTACTGGTACTGGAACATTTGATAATCCACTTTCACCGATAGCAGTGTATCGTTCTTCATTAAAAGATGTGTTAGCAGGATCTGTTAAATTAGTTGTTACAACAAATGATCCAGATGGCTTAGGTGCATGTAAAGCAGCAACGGATACGGTATTGATTACAATCAACGGTATCAAATTTAAACCAACAATAGCAACAGAAGGCAACTTGAATGCTTGTGGAACAGATTCAGTTAAGTTGACAGCAGTTGCTGGTTATGAGTATAAATGGTTTAAAGTTGGCTCTACTGACGTTCTAGCTACTACACAATCAGTAATGATTAAAGGATCGAACGGTGGACGCTACTATTATAAATTAGTAGATAAAGATAGATGTTGTTCAATTGAGTCTGATACAGTAACGGTAAATCCACTAGCAGTACTTGACGCTCCTGTGGTAATAGCAAGTGCTAAAATCAACAAAGGACAAACTATTAACCTTACCAACTTAGTATCGAGTGCTACTCCTACGGGTGCTAGTTTGGTATTTAAAGTAGGTAATGCTAGTTCATCAAATACAGTAGCTAATCCAAGTGCAGTTGGTGCAGGAACATATTATGCATATTATAAATCTGCTCAAGGTTGTTTCTCTGTTGGAAGTAAGGTAGTGGTAGAATACAATGATGGAACTGTGGATGGTGCAGATGTTTTAGTCACAATTACGACTGACAAATCTAATTATTCTGTAGGTGACACAGTAACTACAACAATCACGGTTAAGAATATTGGAAATTTAACTGCAAAAGGAGTTAATGTTAGTTCTCAACTACCAAGTCCATTAACTTACCTATCACAAGTAGGTGGCTTGACTTATAAAGATGGAATGCTAAGTGCATCTTTAGACAGCTTAATTAAACAAGGCTCTAAAGTTTATACTTATAAAGCAATTGTAAATGCTAAAGGAGCAACAACAATTCCTGCAAATGTTTCGGCAACGAATGATATTTCTTCAGATAACAATACCGCTTCAGTGGTAATCAATTCAGGAGAAACAGGAAATGGAGCTGACTTAGCATTGCTAATTACATCTGATAAAGCTACAGTTGAACAAGGTGGAACAGTTACCATCACGATGAAGTTGACAAACAATGGTCCTGCGACAGCGAAGAAGGTTAGTTTGAAAAATACACTTCCTGCTGGTTTGACATTTGTATCATCTGCTGATGGATTAACGATTAAGGATAGCGTTATCACTATTACATTGGATTCGTTAGTTAAGTCAGAAAAAGTTTATACTTATGTTGCTAAAGTTTCGAAAGTCGGTAGTTTATCAAATGCAGCATTAGTAAGCTCATCTAATGATCCAAATACAACAAATAATGGTTCGATTGTTGTAATAAAAGGAGTAGATGTGTCAGGAACTGCTGATATTGATGTGAACTTTACAGCAACGAAACAAGTAGTGAGTAAGGATGATGAGCTTACCTTTACAATCTCTGTGAAGAACAAAGGCCCTAAGGACGCTACGGATGTATCAGTTAAAAACCTTCTTCCGAAGAATTTAACGTATGTATCTGCAAATGATGGGCTTGCTAAGTCAGGAGATACATTGATGGTTACAATACCTACTCTTGCTAACGGAGCAACTAAAGTTTACACGTATGTTGTTAAAGTTGCGAAGGATACTATTATCTCAAACAAAGTTAGCGTTACTAAATCATCACCAGTCGATCCAGTAACTTCGAATAATAGTAAAACATTAGTCTTGGTACCAATGAGCGATACGAACTATGCTGATTTGGCTGTAACAATGACTTCTAGCAAAGTAAGTATTGCAAAAGGAGATGCTGTTACATTCTTTGTTACCTTGAAAAATAATGGTGGTGGAAATGCTACAAACATCGTTCTACAAGATTATTTACCAAGTAACTTTGAATTTGTTAGTTCTTCTGACTTTACGAAAACAGGTGATACTACCTTGAGAACATCGGTAATTCCATCATTGGCAAAAGGAGCTTTAGCTACATATTCATATATTGCTAAAGCAAAAGTTGTAGGTACTGTAAACAATACCGTAACAATTAGTAAATCGGATATTGCTGATTTAATTGCTGAAAATAATTCTAGCACTGTAACGGTAACTATCACAGATAACTATGTTTGTAAGTTAGGTTTAGCAATGAAAGTGGTAGATACGGTAAAAGTAAGTACTGGCGTTTATAACATCACCTATCGTTTGTTAGCTAAGAACTTCTGTACTGACACGTTGAAAAATGTGACTTTGACGGATTCACTAGCTAATAACTTTAAGTCTCCTGCTACTTACGAATTAGTTGGAAGCCCTGTATTAGGTAAAGGTTCACTGTTAGCTGTTAATCCTTCATTTGGAGCAACTGATCCGAATATCGTAAAAACAACTGGAGGTGTATTATTACCAGGTGTTACAGATACAGTGACTTATGTTGTGAAAGTGACATTAAATGGTGTGAAATCATTTACAAGTCAGGCTCAAGTGACAGGTATGAATGGGGTGACTAAATTAACAGCCTTATCTAGCGATGGTGTAGATGTTAATGCGACACCAAGTAAGACGACAGTTCGCTTCGACTTACCACAAACATTACTGGGAGTTGCTAAAGAGTTAGTCTCTAAAACGAAAGCAAGTGCTAATGTTTGGACAGTTACTTACAACATCAAGGTTGTAAACATGGGATCTAACGTTATCAACAAAGTAAGTGTTAAAGATAATTTAGATTCGGTATTTACGATTAAAGGTGCAACGGTAACTTCTGTTACTAAATCAATTGTAACTGGAGCTAGTCTTAAATTGAATGCTAATTACACAGGTTCTGGATTACAAACTGAATTATTAGATTCAACTTCTACTTTAGCAAAAGGTGACTCAGGAGTGATTCAATTAGTAGTTGGTGTTAATACTTCGGTTGCTCCAGATTCAGTATTCAGTAACGTAGCCATCGGTTATGGTATTGGCTCTGATAAGAAAGGAACAAGAGATGTATCAACTAAGGGGACAAACCCTGATCCAGACGGTGATAAAGATCCATCGAATAACAACGAAGCTACTTCAGTTACCTTGGACGCTCAACCAGCAAGTAAAGGAAGTTTAATTGGATTGGCATTGAAAGCGAATACACCTGTTCCAAATGCAGATAGTACGGTGTACAACGTAACATATACGGTAAGAGCTGTCAATATGGGAAGTGTTGATTTGAAAAACGTGGATATTACCAACGACATTCAAACAATGTTAGGGTCTGATGTAACGTCTTGGTCATTGGTAGGTAAACCGACATTAGTAAAAGGAACCGCTACAATTGACACATCGTTTACAGGTGCTGGTTCTAAATTGTCTTTAACGAAGCCAAACACTACGACATTAGCTAAAGGTGATACAATTGTAATATCATACGAAGTTAAGTTATCAAATCCGTTGAAATCGGTTCTTAATAACCAAGCGAATGGTGCAGGTCTAAGCAAGTTGGATACGACAGTTAAAGTAACTGACATTTCTACCAATGGAGCTAATCCTGACCCAAGCGGTGATGGTAGCCCAATTGAGCAAGAGTTAACGCCAATTAGTGTTAAAGCTGCTGTTGCTGGAAATATCATTATTCCACAAGGTTTCTCTCCAAACGGTGATGGTAATAACGATGTGTTCATTATATCAGGTATTAATAGAGATACAGAGCAAGTTGAACTTCAAATCTTTAACAGATGGGGTAGTTTAGTTTATGGTTCGGAAGATTACTTAAATACTTGGGATGGTAAAGCAAACCAAGGATTCAAGATTATCAGTGATGGTATTTCATTGCCAGAAGGTACTTACTTCTACGTTGTAACTGTTAAAGACAGAGCAACTAAAGCAATTACTACAACTAAGGCGAGATACTTGACATTGATGAAATAGTAAATAATTAACTCCCTACTTATGATGATAAGTAGGGAGTTTCAAAATACCGCTGAGATAAACCTTATTTTTGTTTTGAGTATCTCAGAAAATAATACAGTAAAAACTTTAAACAACCAATCTAATGAAACTCCAAAGTTTGCTTTCGAGAACTAGATACGTAGCGGCATTGGCGTTTGCGACACTGGTAGGTGTTCAGACAGTTCAAGCTCAACAAGAGGGTCAATATTCGCAGTATATGTTTAACATGCTTGCTGTCAATCCTGCTTATGCTGGTAGTAGAGATGTATTGAGCATGACAGGTTTGTATCGCCATCAGTGGGTAGGAATTGAAGGTGCTCCTGTTTCTCAATCTTTTACAATAGATATGCCTATTAGTCATGAAAAAGTAGGTATTGGTTTACAAGCATATCATGATCAAATCGGTAAGTTTAACAATACAGGTGTTTATGGTTCGTATGCGTATCGAGTGAAAGTAACAGAACGCACTACCTTAGCCATGGGTATTCAAGCAGGAGTAACAAACTTATCGGGTGATTTACGTGATGTTGCAACCACCGTTGCCAATGACCCAAGTTTCGCCACTACAAATATTTCTAGCTGGCTACCAAATGCTGGAGCAGGTTTATATTTGAGTAATGATCGTGGATATATTGGCTTATCTTGCCCAAGCATTATTCAAAATAAAATATCAGCGACAGGAAACTCTGAAGCAAGACAAGCAAGACATTATTTCGGAATGTTGGGTTTTGTATTACCATTGAGTAGTTCATTAGCTTTAAAGCCTTCTATGTTAGTTAAGTTTACGAACGAAGCAGCCGCAGCAGATTTTAACCTAAATTTGTGGATTCGTGACCGTGTAGCTGTTGGTGCATCATGGAGAACTAACAATGATAATTTCTCTTCAGCTTTTAAAAATCAAAATGGAGATGCTGCGATTGGTATGATTGAAATTCAAGCATCTGATCAATTTAGACTGGGCTATGCTTATGACTTCGCATTAAATGGTATTCAAAATCAACAAAGTGGAACTCATGAAGTGATGTTACGCTACGAATTTGGTTACCGCAAAGCTAAAATTCTTACTCCTCGTTATTTCTAAGAAAATTAAAATATAAATAAGTCGTAATAATTCATTACGACTTATTAGTTTCTTAGCACCCATGCCCAACCCGCCCAATCGATACGTAGTCAAAAAATTATTAATACGATGAAAAATTTGAAGACATTTGGACTTTTACTTTTCTTAACCTTCATGGTGACTGTTAATTCTTTTGCTCAAACGCTCAGAGATGCTGAAGTTGAGTTCAATAGATTAAGTTATCTGAATGCTACAGAAATGTTTGAACACGCCCTTAAAGGGAAACTTTCAGACGCTGATAAACAGGCTGCGATGCTAAAGTTAGCCTATTCATATAGACAGATTAAAGACTCTCAAAATGCAGAAAGAGTCTATGCTGAGGTATTGAATTCGGGTAAAGAAATTGCTGGGGATGCCTCTAAAGCTTACTTGTACTATGCTCAAGCATTGGCTTCTAATGGTAAATACAAAGAAGCACAGGATATTTATGAAAAATATTCAAAACTGGTTTCTGGTGATACAAGAGGTGCAGGCTTTCAACAATTATATAAAAAGGTAGATGCGTTGAATAAAAATGCTGCCTGTTATAAAGTAGATTACCTAAATATTAATACTGATAAGCCTGATTTTAGTCCTATGTACTATAAAAATGGCTTAGTTTTTAATTCGGGGCGTGTTGAAGGCCCTAATGTAACGAAAAAGGTTTTTGCTTGGGATAATTCCCATTTTTTAGATATGTACTACCTGAAAGACTTAGCTTCTTTGACTACAGCTAATCCCTCTGTAGGTGCGGGTAGTTCGACGGAGAATAAGGCTGTTAAAAAACTAGAGTTCGGTACAGTGGGGACGGATGAATATACTCCTCCAACTGCAAACGATAGTAAAACATTAGGTAATTATGGCGGAACTTCAAATCAATACCGTGGCTATACTAGTTACGTAGAAGAGGCTGCTACCAAAAGTTTGAGTTTTAGTGGTAGTTTAAATACGAAATATCACGAAGGTCCAATGACTTTTTCTTCTGATGGTAAGAAAGTTATCTTTACTCGTAACAACTATAATAACGGTACTTATAAAACAAGTACAGATAAAGTTAATAAGTTAAAGTTATATACGGCTGAAGAGAAGAAGGAGGGTGAGTGGGTTAATATTAAAGAAGTACCTTTCAACAGTAACGAATATTCAACGGGTCATCCATCTTTAACAAAAGATGAAAAGTTACTCTATTTTGTTTCTGATATGCCAGGTGGCTTTGGAGGTACTGATATCTATGTGGTATCCTACAATGGCGGTGCTTTTGGTACTCCTTTGAATTTGGGTGCGGGGGTTAATACCGCTGGGAATGAAATGTTCCCTTATGTAGATGAAAAGGGGAATCTATATTTCTCTTCTGACGGTCATCCAGGTCTTGGTGACTTAGACATATTCTATGTTAAACTAGGAGAAGGTTCAAAAGTACTTGGCAATCCAACAAATCTTGGAACTCCAATTAATACGAATAAAGATGACTTTGGTTTGATTACGGATGGAGATCGTAAGATGGGTTACTTTTCTTCAAACCGTAAAAGAGGAGGAGCAGATGATGACATTTATCGTTTTACGAGAGAATGTGAAGAGAAACCTGAGTGTCATGAGTTGCAAGTAATTGTGTATGATGCGGAATCTAAAATGCCACTAGATAATTCGGATGTAGAAGTTTTGGTGGAAGGAAAGTCTGAAATGAAAAAAACAGATTCTAACGGTACGTTTAAAATATGTCTTCAAAGTGAAAAGGCTTATACCTTTAAAGCAAGTCATGACGAGTACGAACCTAATACAGTTGGGTTCTCTGTAACTACTGAAACAAAAGACCAGACAACATTGGATATTCCTTTACAAAGAGTAACAACTAGTCCAATTGATACTACGGTGAATAAAGTGGTTAACAAGGATTTACCTTGTCCTGTTAAGAAAACAATTAAAGGACGTGTTACTGCTAATAAAGATAAGCGTTCTTTGGCAGGAGTAATTGTAACGCTTAAAAATGAATGTGACGGTTCGACTCAGACTTTTGTAACAGGCCCAGATGGACGTTATCAGTTCGAAATTTGTGAAGGTTGTGATTATTCAATAGAAGCATCTAAAGAAAACTATGGTTCGAAGGAGAATAAAATTACTACTAAAAATAGTAAGTTACCTCCAGTGATTAACTCAAATGTAAGTATGTTTGAAGCTGGTGACGTGGTAAACATTGATAATATTTACTACGACTATACTAAATATAACATTCGTCCTGATGCAGCTAGAGAATTGGAAAAATTAGTTTCGATAATGAAACGTTATCCTAAAATGCGTATTGAATTACATTCACATACCGACAGCCGTGCAACTGCTGAATTCAACCAGACTCTTTCTGAGAATAGAGCTAAATCAGTAATTCGTTATCTAGCACAGCGTGGTATTTCTTCTGACCGTTTAGAGTGGAAAGGTTACGGAGAAAATCAATTATTGAATGAATGTGCTGATGGTGTGACTTGCTCAGAGGAACAGCATCAAGTCAATAGACGTACTGAATTTAAAATTTTAAAGCTGAAGTAAGAGACTCCTCTTGCACTCAGTTAAATGGGTACATAGATTGTTAAATCTATGTACCCATTTTGTATTATATCAAGGAAGGTCTGTGAATATTGTATATTATGATACTTTTGATATGACTTTTTTGTTATTTTTACGTATCAAGATTAAAATACTAAAAGAGGATATGGAAACATTAGGTTATTTCGCTGGGATTTTGACAACCATTGCATTTGTCCCTCAAGTACTTCAAATTTATAAGACAAAATCTGCTAAGGATGTATCATTAGCCATGTTTTTGATGTTTACATTTGGAGTTTTTTTATGGTTAATATACGGAATTGAAGCGAATGCTCTTCCAGTAATTATTGCCAATTCAATTACCTTATTATTGTCGATGGTAATCTTATTTTTTAAGTTTAAGTATAGAGAAATCCCACAAGTATAAGATTTAATAAGTTATTTGCTACATTTTAGAATTCCTCGCAATTAAAGGTTGCCGAGGATTTTTGTTTTTAATAGAGTTGTTGTAATTTGAATAGAAAAACAGTAATGATGTTGAGAACACGATTTTTTATATTCTTGTGCTTATATTTTCTGACGATAGACTTATCTCTAGCACAACAAGATCAGCTATTTAATAGCTATACGCTTTTGCCCATGGCAATCAACCCCGCCTACGCAGGTTCCAGAGATGTGGTTAGTATTTCAGGTATATATCGCAAAAAGCCACTTTTTGCAAATCAGGGTATTGTGACCACCACCCAGCAATATTTCAATTTTGATATGCCAATAGCAAATGATAAAATTGGAATTGGTTTTCAGGCGTATAATGCTGAAATCTATGGGAGTAATACAGGGGCTGTTTTGGGTAATTTGGGCTTATATGCAGATTTAGCCTATCGAATCACGCTTCCTTCACATGGAATATTGTCGGTAGGTTCTCAGATTGGCCTAACTCAAATTCCAGTAGTTTCACAAGGAAGTAGTAATATCCTCAAAACAAGTGTAGGACTAGGAGCATTCTATAAGACCGACGACTGGTATGTGGGGCTTTCTGTACCCAATATAAATGCTGAAAATTATTATACTAAGAACGTATATCTGAATGGTGGATATTTGTTTTCTTTATCAGATTTAACTAAATTAAAGGTAGGAAGCTTAGTGCGTCGGCAAACGATTAATCAGCAAAGTACGATTGCAATCGACTATAATGCAGAGCTTTGGTTAAATGAACGCTTTGGAATCGGATTTAATTATATGAATACAGGCTCTGAGGTTAATTCGAAAGCATTATTGGGAATTTTGGAGGTTCAATTAGCTAAATTCCGATTCTCTTATACCTATGATTTTGAGGGTGCTTCGACACCACAGGGGATAACATCTGCAAATAATTCAAATCAGGGAGGGTTTCACCAGTTGATGCTAAGATATGAATTCGATTCTGGAAATGGGAAGTCGGCAGTTTTTCGCTATTTCTAAGTCTTTGAAATAGCAAAATAAGATAAATTAGTATATGATGTGAAGTTTTTTAATTGAAGACTAATGTCACAAAACTTAGTAAATGGTAGTTATTTGTTTGAGTTTATGAATCCAAAAATAAAGTAAATAATAGTTTTCAACTTATTGTATTCCAATGAGTTATTTTTAATGCAAGATAAAAGTACGAAAGTGTCGCATTTTTGACTGATTATCGAAGATTAGTTATCATTTATCGAAACATATCCTTACCGATACAAATTTTAAGATAGATTTGTATCAAATATTAAACATCATGAATACGAAAAATATCCTATTCCTTTCTTTGATGATCTTATGGTCTGGTGTATCAGAAGGTCAGAACTTTAAATTTTTATCCTCTTATAACTCTGATGGTGTGCCTGCAACGCTGTCTGGTAGAGATTATATAAGTCCAAAGTTTTTAAATAATATAAAAGCTTCTTTACCAGAATCTTTTCCTGTTCCCACATTCAATCCTAAATATATTGCTGACGGTATAGATTCGGATTTGAAGTTGTATGATCAGGCAGATGTTTGGGTTACTTTTGTGGCTGAAGGTGCTGGATATAAAAACGTATTAGGTTTTTATACATATAGTCTTGATAATCCTCCTAAAAAAGCACCTGGTACAAGTGATGTAACTATTATTTTTCCCAATGTTTCTGCAGCTGGTTCTGGGGGAGGTTTGGTTGCTGGAGATCAAGTTTATATCGGTAATTTTCCAAAAAATACGGGTATTGGCTGGGTATTGTATGCGAATGGTTATAACGGAAAAGTGACAACTGGTTTATGGACATTGTTTAGTGACCCCGATTTTAACCCCGAATCGAAAGCTAGTCAGCGTCGTCATAATGTGTTACTTAAAGATACCGAGAGTGATAAAATCGTACTAACCTTTGAAGATATTCGCAGAGATTATTCGAACTGTGATCAAGATTTTAATGACGCTATTTTCTATGTAACGGCTAATCCACAAACAGCCATTTATAAGGAGAAAATCAATGAACTAACCATTTCAACAAGTTCGGTAAGTTCTGGTAGCGATGGTGGTTTAGAGAGTGAAGGTTCATTGGCAGATAAAATTGCTAAACGTAATTTTAATCGTCAAATTACCCCACAATTAGACTATACTCGTCCAACTGCGGCATTACAATATAAACAATCATCAAAAGCTGCTAGAACGAGTGCTTCGGATTTATCGTTATTTACATCGGAGAAACCATTTTTGGGATTCCCTGATTTTGAAAATGTGGTAGCTAATACCTCAACTCCAAATGATTTAAAACAAGTTACTAATGCTACAGACGTATTAGCCGTAGATTACTTCCAAAACACCTCTCGTATTGCTAGTTTTTTATCTACTTACACTCCTAACGGTGTATATAGTCATACAAAAGCGATATGTGACCGTCTTAATGAGGCCACTTTGATGAAGATTGAAACAGTGACTCTGCCGATTAATGGTAATGAGGCTAGTTTTATTTTGGCACAGCTGAAACAGAAAAATGAGGAAATAGAGTATGCAATTTCATTCTCAGGTTATTTAGAGGCTGGTAAATTACATGTTGAAAGTTACTGGACACTTGATGAGTATTCTAAGAAAGCAGCATTCTATAATTTCCAAGCATGGGCAATTAACCCAAATATAGCTAAGCAGTTGGTTATAAAAGCATTAGAGCAGGCTAGTACACTTTATGAAGTTGTACTTGAAAACGAGGTAAAACTCGCACCTCTTCCAAAAGTGTTTGTTCAAAATGGTAGATATGAAAATGGGCAGTTACAGCTTAAATTGAGTAATCCTGCGGGACTGGCTGGATCTGTGACAGTCAAAGGGGTGTTGGCTCGTTCAGAAACTAATAAAAATAAAGAAGCGTGGAGTAAGACCATCGTATTATCGAAAGAGAAGGAAGAAAATGTGACGGTTCAGGTTGGACAATTGTTCGATACAGGTATCTCTATCATCAATAGTGTTGACGGTCAGGTTGATAACTTGTATTTAGCCGATGCTCCGTGGGGATATGGTATTGCTTCTGACGGTGGAGTTGTTTCAGAATATTCGGTAACAAACAACGATGGAGCAACTTCTGTAACAAGAGGTGAAAATTATTTGCTTGAACGAAATATAGGTTTAAAAGGAACAATAAAGTCCTATCTTTCTATTTTCAAAATGCTAGAACCTTCAGCTAAACCACTAGATATGAGTGCGTATGGAACAATTAAGTTCAAGGCTCAAGGAACTGGTAATGTGGAGTTGGTTATCATGAAAAAATCGGTAACAAACTACGAGGAACAATTTAGAGTGTCTGTACCTTTGAGTGCAACAGAGCGTCAGTTTATGTATAACTTGAGTGACTTTAAGTCAACAAAAGGAGGAACGTTAAAAGCTAGTGATGTAACAACGGTAGTATTTGGGGTAATAGGTGATAATGCTACCCAGAAACCTTTTGAGATTTCTGTTAAAGATTTAACCTTTTCAACTCAGTTAATTACAGCGACAGAAGCTGAACCTGTTCTTGGTGAAGCTGCATTGTTAGCGTATCCAAATCCATGTGTAGAGGATAAAGTTAAGTTAAACTTTGAACTAGAAGAAGGTTCTGAATATACGGTTAGCTTATATAATTTCATGGGTAAAAAAGTTTACCAAGCAGAAAAAAGAGGCGTTCAAGGAGCTAATGAGCTTAGTTTAAATGTAGCTAGTTACACGAGAGGTGCTTATGTTTGCGAAGTAAAACATGCACAAGGAGTGATTAAGACAAAAGTTATTTTAGACTAATAGTTAAAGAATTCAGTCATTTAGTTTAGTAATATATAGGGAGAAGTAGAAATCCGACTCAAATTTTGGGTCGGATTTTTCTTTTGTCTTTTATTGAGAGCCTTTATAAAATACCCACTTCGATAACTCTTTCCAACTAGCTTTTTTTCCATACATCAAAATTCCAATACGGTAAATTTTACCTGCCATCCAAGTACTACCCACGAAACTTAGCATTAATAAGCCAAAAGAAAGAGCAAGTTGCCAATTAGGTACGCCGAAGGGAAGTCTAACCATCATGTCGATAGGAGCAGTTAAGGGAAAAATCGAAGCCCAAAAGGCAATGGAACTATCTGGATTTTGAATGATGAATTGTGCTAGGATAAAGGAGAAAATAATTGGAATGGTAACTGGAAACATAAATTGTTGTGCTTCACTCGGACTTTCAACAGCAGAGCCAATCGCAGCAAAGAGCGAACTGTAAAGTAAATATCCTCCCAAAAAATAGCCGAAGAAACATAAAAAGATTTTAAGCAACGGTAATTGTTGAATATTGGACGAAATACTTGAGAAGGGGCTAGGGCTTTCAAGAGTTGAAGTATTCGTTGTTGTTACTAATTCCTTAGACTTGACGTTAGGAGTGGATGATGATTTTTGCTCAATTTTTGTTTCTATGGTTTGGTGTAAAAGTTGTTTACTGATTGTACTGGCGGTGAACGTAAGAACTCCCCAAAGTAAAAACTGGGTTAAGCCTACTAAACCAATACCGATGATTTTACCCATCATTAATTCAAAGGGTTTTACGGAAGAAATTAAAACCTCAATAATACGGTTGCTTTTTTCTTCAATTACGCCATTCATCACCTGTGAGCCGTACATCATGACAGCGATGTATAAAATAAAACCAAAGGCGAAGCCCAAAATCATACCTGTTTCTGAACTGCTACTACTCTCAGAGCCTTTTGCGTCAATCGTGAAAGTTTCTGTTCGGATGTCTGGTTGGTTTTCTTTTAAGACTTTTAAATCGATGCCTGCTTGGGCTAGTTTGATATTTCGCAGTTCATTCTGAATAAGTGATTGAATGGCTCTTTTAGTTTCTAAACCTAGATTCTCCTTACTAATCATCTTGATGTTGGGATGGGTCAATAAGTCAGACGGAATATACACTAATACGTCAGAGTCATTCTTGTGGAAAGCAGCTTTGGCAATATTGAACGCTTGATGATTAAATAGAAACGTTAATTCGGGGGTGTCCTCTATATGACCTTGTAAAATATGATATTCGTCCACCACTTCCACCAGTTTATGTTCTGAATTATTGAGGGATAAATATACAGGAATTGCATAGATGCCGGCCATCAGAAAAGGGACTAGGATGGTTGAAATCCAAAATGATTTTTTGCGTACTCTGGTGTTATATTCCCTTTGGACGATTAATAAGATTTTGTTCATACGTTTAGTAGATTGAAAGCGGATGGCTTATATTTTGCCAAAGTTGGTGAAAATTTAAGAATAACGATTCATTATCGACTATTTTTCGTGTATGCTTACCGTGATTGAAACGTAATATTATCGCTCATTAATTGTTATTTATGCGTACTATTTCCTAAATTCAGAATTTAAAATCGAGTACATCACAAAATAATAAATAGAAATGGCTGAAAAAAAGATTGCAATGATTTTTGACATGGATGGCGTGTTGGTAGATAACCTTGAATATCATGTAGTTGCATGGTTGGGCTTTTGTGAAAAATACAATATCCCTTTAACCAGAGAAGAGTTTTTTCAGAACTTAAATGGTAAAAATGCTCAAGATACGATTAATTATTTCTTCAAAAGAGAGGTAGAAAGCGAAGAGGCAGAACGCTTGAACGAAGAAAAAGAACTAATTTATCGTGAACAATATGCCGCACATATTGAGCCTGCCAAAGGTTTAATTACGCTATTAGAATCGTTAAAAGAGAAGGGTGTGAAGTTGGCAGTGGGAACATCTGCTTCAAAAAATAACATTGATTTTACACTGGATAGTACGGGTATCCGTCATTATTTTGACGAAATTGTAGATGCTTCAATGGTGAAACATGGTAAGCCTGCTCCAGATATTTATATAAAAGCGGCTGATTTATTGGGTGTATCAATAGACAACTCGATTGTAGCAGAGGATGCAATGCAGGGAATCCAAGCGGGTTTGAGTGCCAATATGAAAGTAATTGGAATTACTACTTCGCACACAGCGGAAGAACTTGCTCATACGCACTTACAAGCTCCTGATTTTTCTAACATCACCTATGAAACACTGCTGGAACTACTGGCTTAGTGTTTCGTTTTTTTCGATTTTATGCAACAGTACGTAGATTATTTACTTGAAGATTTGGCGACAATTGCCAAAAATCCTCCTGCTCCTCCCCACTATGATGTGCCTGAGGAGTTGGAGGGTATTGAATATGTCTTGGAATGGGAAAATAACCCATATCAAACGATGTTATCCCTTTTTAATCTTGAACCAGAGGTTTTCCCGCCAGCGGATAGGTTGAGCGTTCAGCAATTGGAACAACTGAATGTAGGTATTTTAGAACTGTGGGCTGCTCATAATTTCTATGCAGATTTCCCTGAAGATGTGCCGTCTAAAAGACTGTATGAAGTGCTGGTAGATTATATGCAAAATGCAGAATGTCAGTATATTAGCGAAGGTTCGTCGCATGTTGAATTTTGTCAGTATGAACCAGATAATTGTCCTTGGGGAAATGAATTATGTAGTTGTAAAGACTGGGTAAATGAAATTAATGAGGCAAATGACATCTGGGAGGAGTATCAAAGTAAGAAAGAACATGGGGAAGAAGATGACGATGATGCACTTCCTTTTTAAGTATCTTAGAAAATGAAACCAACCATAGAAATAGCGTATTGTCCTAAATGTAATTGGCTAATGAGGGCTGCATGGATGGCTCAGGAATTATTAACGACGTTTGTGGATGATGTTGATGGAGTGAAGTTACATCCGAGCGAAGTAGCGGGTCGCTTTCAGGTAAGTATTGGAGAACTGATTGTGTTTGATCGAAAAAGAGAAGGTCGTTTTCCAGAGGCGAAAGAGTTAAAACAATTGGTTCGAGATGTAGTTTGCCCTGAAAAGAGTTTAGGACATTCTGATAAAAAATAACATAATGACGATTCAAGAAGCACAAAAAACGGTTGACGAATGGATTAAAACGATAGGCGTTCGTTATTTTAATGAACTGACCAATATGGCAATGCTGACCGAAGAAGTAGGAGAGGTGGCTCGTATTATTGCCCGTCGATATGGAGAACAATCTGAAAAGGAGTCGGACAAAGCCAAAGATTTGGGTGATGAAATGGCGGATGTGCTATTTGTCTTGATTTGTTTGGCGAATCAAACGGGCGTTGATTTGACCGAGGCTTTGCAAAAAAACTTGGATAAGAAAACGAAAAGAGATGCCACTCGCCATCTCGAAAACGATAAACTCAGATGAAAAAAATCGTAATCTTAGACGGTTTTACCCTTCATGCCGATGATTTGGATGCTACCTTGTTCAATGATTTTGGTGAAGTCACTTTTTATGAGCGAACTTCGCCCGACTTGTTGATTGAGCGAGCCAAAGAAGCTGACATTGTGATTACCAATAAAGTCCCATTTTCGGCTGCAACCATGCAACAATTACCTAAATTAAAGCTGATTGCCGTTGCCGCTACGGGTTACAACATCATTGATACGCAAGCAGCCAAAAGTTTGGGTATTTGTGTGTGTAACGTCCCTGATTATGGAACAGATTCGGTGGCTCAACATACCTTTGCCTTGTTGTTAGAATTGACGAATCATGTGGGCAAAAATGCCAAAACGGTGGCAGATGGAGCTTGGTCGCAAGCGATAGATTGGTGTTATAGCCTTTCGCCGATTATGGAATTATCGGGTAAAACAATCGGTATTATTGGTTTTGGACGTATAGGTCAGAAGACTGCCGAAATTGCCAAAGCCTTTGGCATGAAGGTGATTTATTATGCCAGAACGCACAAAAACTGTGATTGGGCGGAGGCTGTTTCGTTGGACGAATTGGTCAAAAAGAGTGATGTAATTTCCTTGCATTGCCCTGCAACGGCTGAAAATACGGGTTTTATTAATCAGGAATTGCTGACTAAAATGAAGCCTTCCGCATTGTTACTCAATACTTCAAGAGGACAATTGATTGATGAACAAGCACTGGCGGATGCTTTAAATAATGAGATTTTGGCAGGGGCTGCCTTAGATGTACTGTCTGAAGAACCACCAAAAGTAAGTAATCCCTTGTTAACCGCTAAGAATTGCCTTATTACCCCACATAATGCGTGGATTAGTAAAGAAGCACGTGGACGAATTGTACAGACGCTTTATCAAAATATTCAAGCCTTTTTAGCAGGAAAACCTCAGCACGAAGTAGCTTGATTTACCATTTGTAAATCAAAAAGCCTTGTTTTATTCCAAAAACAAGGCTTTTTTGATATTGAATGTATGTTATCTCTGTGACACAACGAAAAGAAAACCTATGTGACCTAACTAATAACTAGTTTATTAAATCCAAAATCTAAAATTCATCATTCAACATTATTACACTACTTCTTCTTCTGATTCTGTGGAACTTGTTTTTCCTCTACTTTCTTTACCATTTCATGTCCTTCTTCGGGAGTGATTTCTAACTTCGCATAAGCAGAAAGCTCATCAATTTGTGGGTTTAACTTTTTCATCATTGGGTGAGCCACGTCAAACTCTCTATCGCCAGAAATTTGAGTGTATTCGTCACTTGTTAAACCACCCATATTTTGAGAGAAATCATTAAAGCGAACATTCACTTGTTGGTCGGCTAGTTTACCGCCTTCCCAACTCACTACATTTCCACCCAAGTCCCAGCCTAAACCAGTAATCGTAAAGGTTTTACCATTTAAAGCCACCACGTCCGATAAACGTTGTCCAAGTTTTAATCCCTTTCTCGAAACCCACGGTGTATTAAAATGAGCAAGTCCCTCTTTGTCATAACGAGCTTTCACGACTACATCTTGTAAACTTGTATAATCATTCTCGTTTTTCCAGTAAATTTCAATTTCTTTCTCGGTATCAGCAAATACCTTTGAAGCTTTGAACGTGCCTTCGCCTGTTTCTATATTTACTTCTTTTTTAATGTTTTCTGCTCCAAATTTCTTTACTAATCCATCCCAGTTTTTACACGCAATTACATCCTCAATATACAGCGTATCGCCTACAACAAGGCTATCTGTTTTTACCACCGAAGTAGAGTCTGTAGTACTCTCTTGTTGCTTTTTCGATTGACAAGCAGTGAATGCGATTAGGGCAAGGGCAATAAAAGAAAGTTTTTTCATGGATTGATGCTGGTTAATGATTGAAGTTTCAAAGCTAAGAAAAAAGATACGGATGCACAATGACATGAGTTTTTTTGTACAAATTTGTTTTTCACTTGATCAAATGGACTATTTACCTATAAACCTGCTTGATAGATTTACGTATAGCGATTAGATAGCTTTGAAATATTATGACTATTTTTACGTTTTCTGTTAGGAATGTATCAGTATAAACCTTTCTCCAATCCATGAAAAAACTCAGACTTCAGTGCGTCAGTATCTTGCTTGTACTTGTTTCGCTAGTTGTATTTTCTTGTAAAACTAACAGCGACCCCAATCCAGCATCCACCTCCGTTTTGGTGAGTAGTACCTTGGTTACCAAAATGACAAAGGCTCAAATTTCGGATGCAGGCAAGGTTTTGTATGGTTCAAATCCCTTGTTTAGTTTATATGCCAGTTCGGTGATTAAAAGTAATATTAAGGTCTATCGAATTGTCTATAATACCACCAACGTTGACAAAACGTCAATCAAAGCGTCTGGTCTTTTAATCGTTCCTGATACAACATTGGCCATGCCTTTGGTGAGTTATCAGCACGGAACGATTACGAGCGATGCTCAAGCTCCTTCGTATTTTTCGCCAACGGGTGAAGTCTATTCTGGGGTAACGTTCCTTGCATCGAGTAATTACATTTTCTCGTGTCCCGATTATTTAGGATATGGAGAATCTAAAACGGTCGAACATCCCTACCAACATCGTGAAACACTGGCTCAAGCAAGTTTGGATATGCTTCGTGCTTCGAAAGAGTTCTTGACAAGCCAAAATGTTAATTGGAATAAAAAAGTCATGCTGACTGGCTATTCCGAAGGTGGTTTTGCAACGATGGCCCTTCAAAAGAAAATGGAAGAACAATATGCCTCAGAGTTTAATTTGGTTGCTTCTACGTGTGGAGCAGGGGCGTATAATACCACACAAACAACGAAAGATTTATTGACGGTAACAAACCCTCAGCCTCTAGCATCGGCTAATAGCTTATATTTGTGGGTATTGACTACCTACAACCGTGTGTATGGACTAAACCGTGCCATGAGTGCTATCTTTAAAGAACCTTATGCAACGGATATTACGGCGAAAGGAATAGCCGCAACGATTTCGGTGAGTTTTAATAAAATCTTCTTGGATACTTTTGTGAAAGGAGTTACCGATAATACCGATACCGCCTTTTTAACGGCTCTAAAAGACAACGATATTTATGATTGGAAACCGACTACCCCGATGATTTTGTATCATGGAAAAGCGGATGAAGTGGTAAGTGTAAAAAATACAGAGGCGGCACAAGCAGCCATGAAAGCAAGAGGGGTAACTGATGCTAATTTACAAGTAATACTGAACGATGGCAAAACACACGCTTCCATGATTCAAGATTACTTACTAGGAACGTATTTGTTCTTTAGTAGTAAGTAATGATTACTGCGTAATTAGTAGTGTATGAAGGATTGAGAAACGTTTGGTAAATTTAGATTTCGAGACCTAGGGCTTCACCCATCGCTTGGGTATGTCGCCCTTTCAGGGCTAAAATGTACTGTCTTAGCCCTGAAAGGGCGACATACCTAAGCGATGGGTGTTAGCCCATCGTCAAAAAAGGATTTTATAAAATTTGTCAGAGAATGCTATTTTTCAATCCTTCGTACACTAGTAATGTTGAATACCTTCTAATAACAGATATGTCATAAACGTCTTCTTAACTTCTAAGGAATTAACAGTTAGCATATTAAATCCAAAATTCAACATCCAAAATTCAACATTTAATAGCTCTTTGGATTTATTCCCTCGTTTTTACGAGTAGTAAGAATCGCCTCCCTAGCCTCTGCAATGGCGATTAATTCCTTGGCAATACCATTCATATCTACAGAAGTAGCGGTGGTGTGTCCAATCGTTTTAAGTAAATTAATGTTTTTCTCAGAAGCGTTGTCCATTTCGGCTTGTTCATTGGTTAGGTTGGGAGCATCAATACGGATATATTGTTGAGTTACATTCCGAGCTTCAAACATTTTACGGACTTGATAATCCGTTGTTTCTGCAACGCCAGACATCATCATATCAATAATGGCAGGAATCATCATTAAGGCTGACTTGTCCTTAATTTTGTCGTGGTAATAGGGTGTTTTAACAGAGCCAGTACCAAGTGACACCAAAAAGAAATCCTCCGTTTTTGGACATTCATCTTTCGTTTTTGTAAGTACTTTAGTCGTTTTATAGGCTTCCGTCAAGGCCGACATCGTTGGATTATTGGCAAAAATACCCCCGTCAATCAACGAAAAACGTATTTTGTCAACGGAGTCAATCAGGGCAGGTTCAAAATAGGTGGGAGCTGCGGAGGTGGCTCTACAGACATCTTTAACAAAAAAGTTTCTGCCTATTTCATGCGAAGCCGCTTTTTGTTGTGTGAAAAAGTGGGCTTTCCGTTCTTCCGTATTATATGAAGACACTAAACAAGGTCGTCTCAGTTCACTTAATTGTAAGTTGCCAAAATAACTTTCTAAGACCGATTCAATGCCAGACGAATCGTATTGCTCGTCTTTTAGGGGAATACTTTTTAGTAATTTACCTGCAAAAGAAGTTCTGAAAATCGTTGATCCCTTTTTGGCATACAAGTCCACAATCTCACTAGCTGAATATCGACTTTCATGAGGGGATTTTTTACTGGGAGCGAGTAAGGCACAGGTGATAATCCCTCCTGTACTAGTGCCTGCAATAAAGTCGAAATAATCGGCAATTTTAGCATTGGGCTTGCCACTAAGTGCTTGGAGACTTTTTTCGAGGCTTATTAAAATCATGGCAGGAATGACTCCTCTAATGCCCCCGCCATCAATGGTAAGAATACGAACTTTATCTTTTTTCATGTTAAGGAATGTGTTTAACAAGGATTTGAATTAGTGCTGTTGGGTTGACAGCCGTTTGGATAAGTAGTTGAAGTTAAGTTTTTTATTCTTCTTTTGCTGGAAATGGCCCAAAGAAAATTAATTCTAGCGATATTATTATCGAATGGTGTTCGAAAAGTCTTATCCATCCATTAATTTTAGCTAAACGTACCGAAATCGTACGTATGTCGTCTTTTTTAATCCTAATCAAATGAAAAAAACTTATAATCTAGGGAGTCCCAAAAATGAAATTATGTTGTCTGTCAAGGTAGGCACAGTGGGAGTGGCTCACAGCGTGGCTTATCTGTATCGGTCTGGTGGTGAGCGTATTACGCTAGCAGAATCGTCCACCACATCGGGTGATATTAAACCGCAAATTATTGGTACTTCGGCATTTTTAAAGGGGGGCTATTTGTTGGTTTATACCATGATTGACTTCTCTACTATACCCGTCCAATATCGTGAACGAGCCATCGCTAATACCTTACTTTCGTATGAACTTTCTGGAGGAGATTCTGGAAACATGAGCTTCTCAACCGATCCAGACGATATTCATTTTAACCAAGACCGAAGCATCATGGTCGTTAGTAAACCCGCACAAATGCTATGAAAAAACGATACCTCGGAGTCTTTATCATCCTAGCAAGCTGTGCGGATGTGTTGGCTCAACAACAGACTGTAAAACAGGATATTGCAATTAAAAACATGGACTTGCCCAATGCTCCTGCTTTTAGTATTTTGGATGCTACGCCAAGTTTAATCGAACGTCCAAAAGCCACGAAAGCCTTTGCTTTATCGGTGCTAAATTCCGTTGCTGAGTCAACAGGTTTTCCCAAAAGCTATGCAGTGGAATTAACACCTTTCTGGATGATTAAGAACCGCAATATGAATGCTCTAAAATATTGGGGAGTAAACCGAACAAAGGAAAATCAGAACGTAAATCAGCCTTTTGCCAATGTAAAGCAATCGACGATTTCCTTTTCGTGGGTAAGTCAGGGCGATACGGCTAAGAAGAATTTCAAACAACATATTTCGTGGGGAATCCGTGTTCCTTTGATTCAAGTACGTAAGAAAACGCAACGGGATTCGCTTTTTAATGCTTACAATTTGGGTGTTGTGAGTTTACGTGCCAATATTGACGATTTGGCAAAAATTACGAGTAAATACTTTGATAAACTCATTACGGGAGATTCTACGGAATATAAAAAAGAAACAGAGGCGTATTACAAAAATCTAAAAATGCCAACGTATCTAACTCGTCAAATAGAATCACTCTTGGCTCGCAAACCTGTTTTTGCAGTGGATTTTGCTTTTGCTCATAACATCACCTTCGATAACCCTTCGTATTCCTCTAACCGCTTGGGGCGTATGGGAGCATGGTTGACGCTTTGTTATGCCAACCAATTGAACAAAACCGAAAGACCCAATTACTTCAATGTATATGGAATAGGTCGTTATTTGTTAGACAATAATACGATTGGTACCGATGGTAAATTAAGGAAACAACAGTTAATTGATATAGGAGCAAAGGCCGAATTTGAATTTGAAGATTTCTCCTTCGCAATGGAATACCTGAATAGAACTAATGTCGATAATGCGTTGTTAAATTCAGACCGATTGACGGGTATTATTCGTTATAAAATCAATGAATCTTTGTCGATGACGGGTTCTTTTGGACAAAATTTTGGCAAAGTGAACAACTTGATTTCCTTTGTGGGAATCAACTGGGGAATTAGTAAAAACGAAACAACCAGTGTAAATAAATAGGGTAAACGGGTTTTAACCCGTTTTTTAAAACATCAACAAACACCATGAAAAAAGTAAGCTTATTTGTATTCCTGTTTACGCTCTTACACCTGGTAGGAACGGCTCAAAGTAAGAAAACCCCAGCGACTCGTTGGCGAGCAAGTATCCAGACCAAAGGGGGAGAACTTCCTTTTGGATTAGAACTACAACCTCGTGCTAAACAACGCTATACTGTCTATATTTTAAATGCCAGCGAACGCCTTCAAACCGATGAAGCAACGCTCGTAGGAGATTCCTTAGTGATTCCGATTGCGATGTTTGATGCCGAATTGGTCGCTAAACTTACGCCTACAAGCATGACGGGTTTTTACCGTAGAAACAAAGGACGGAAAACCTTTGCCGAAACACCGTTCTCGGCTACGTTGGGTTATGGCTACCGTTTTAGAACCAACCGCATGGCGATTTTAGGGAATGTAACAGGCAAGTGGAACGCTCGTTTTACAAACCCAGAAACCCAAAAAACAAGCACGGCTGTT
>JBMLRK010000159.1:0-21696 GCA_049241065.1 Spirosomataceae bacterium | reverse complement strand
CACCACAACGATATACGTTTTCCGCTATTTGTAAAGGTAAATTTTTAGCACCAATCGTAAACGAAGGAAGGGCGTTAGGGATATGGTAGCTTTTCAGATGTTGCCAGTCTGCTACGCTATTTCCGAACCAGTTGGTTAACTCCTGCTTCAACGTTGCAATATGCTGTTGTTCGTTTGCGGGGTCAATACACGACGTAGATACGGAAATGAGCGATTTGCCTGTGGGTGCATAAGTAGGAGCAATGTCACTAGGTACACATAAGTTATGAATCAATTCGTTTCGTTTCGGATTTAAGACTAACATTTTTTCATCCAGCGGCGATTGATTAGCTGAAAAATATACACAAGAGGTCGCATTAAATTGATAGTGCGTCTCTTGTTTTATCAATTTACTTGCTTGCAGTGCATCTGTGGCAATGACTACCTGACTTCCTTGAATTTTTTCGCCAGAACTCAGGTAAACCGTTGTTCCGTCAATGCGTTCAACAGGACAGTTAAGGCGTATTGAGTGATTAGGCAAATTAGCGGCTAATTGCTCAGGAATTGCTTGCATCCCCTGAGCAGGAATTACGGCATCTCCTTCATAAAATTTGCCAAAAATATAGCGAAAGAAGGAGGCTGAGGTCTGAAGATTATCTTCCAAGAATACGCCTCCAAAAAAAGGTTTTAAGAACTGAGAAATCATCTTATCCGAGAACCCGTAGTTATGTAAATATTGGTCGGTCGATTCTGGATTCTGTTCCAGTGTTTCTTCGGTAATCGCTGTCGTATCTAGTATCAATCTCAAGGTTCTGAGTTTGTCTGAAAAAGAGCCAATAGGAGAGGTGATACTGTCAAAAATTTTACTCGGATTTTTGAACGGATTACTCATTTGTTCAAAACCCTTTCCATGACGAATCAATGCACCAGAGTCAAATGCCGCTAAATTTAGTTTTTCGTAGTTTACTAATTTTTGAGCTTCAGGATAAGCCGTTAATAATATTTGAAACCCTCTGTCTAACAAGAAACCATCCACTTTGTCAGTTCTCACTCTTCCCCCCACCTGATCAGCGGCATCTATAACCAGAAAATCTTGTTGTTTGCGGTGCAAATAGTTTGCACAACTTAGTCCTGCTATTCCAGCACCTACGATAATAACCATTGTTTATGATGTCTTTAAGTGTTAATAGTATAGTTCAATACTTGCTAAACAAATAAAGACTTGAACGGTTTTTTAAGGAGCAAAATAAATCTTTATGACAAAATAAAGGAAAATGGTATTATTTTTATATTCACTGTGTTTTGCTACCACTTGAGTAAAATCATTAAATAGATGCTTTTTCAATTTTAAATTAAATATTTTTAAACAAATTAAATGATTTTAATGTATTGATAATTAAGTAATTAATAGTATTTATGTAGTGTTTTTTCTATTTTTATGATGTATAAGTGATGAAACTCATAACATTGAAATAACATAGTTTTCAAAGATTTTTTATTATTTTGCAAATGAAATCAGTTTTGAGTAAAATAGAACAAAACCATTTTTTCTCTTTTCTGTATCTTGTTAATTTAGTAAATTAAAACAAGTTTTTTAATCCATCTTCAGTCGGTCTAACGACTAAGATACCAAACAATAATGCTATGAACTATCAGATTCACGAAGGTAACGGCTACAAATACATAGATGAAGGAGAAGGCGAAACGTTGATGCTCCTTCACGGACTTTTTGGTGCTTTAAGTAACTGGGAAGGAGTGATAGAAGGTTTTAAGGGACAATACCGTGTTATTATTCCGATGATGCCTATATATGAAATGCCCATTTTAAAAGCAGGTTGCGACGGTTTAGCAGAGTTTATTGAAGGCTTTGTTAAGTGGAAAGGCTTGACTGATTTGACGCTACTTGGTAACTCGCTAGGAGGTCATGTTGGGTTGATTTTTACCTTGAGAAATCCTGATAAAGTAAAGCGTCTTGTTCTGACAGGTAGCTCTGGTTTATTTGAAAATGGGATGGGTGGTACGTACCCTAAAAGAGGAAATTACGAATATATCAAAGAGCGTGTTCAATACACATTCTATGACCCGAATACGGCTACGCAAGAGTTAATTGATGAAGTATTTGAAATAACGAACAACGGATCTAAAGTAATTCGAATTATTTCTATTGCGAAGTCTGCACAGCGGAACAATATGGCTAAAGAAATCGTTAACATTAAAGTACCAACATTATTGGTTTGGGGACTAAACGATACCATTACACCGCCACAAGTAGGACACGAATTCAACCGTTTGATTGAAAGTTCAGAATTACATTTTATAGATAAATGTAGCCATGCTCCGATGATGGAACGTCCGAATGAATTTAACGAAATTTTGACAACTTGGTTGAAAAAAACACCTATTAGTGAAGCTGCATTGGTCTAATTTCAAAATCTTTGGTAGATCCATTTGGAATTGTTCCTTTAATCAGTAATTTAGGGTTAAATAACCACTTCCAATCCGAATTTTTGTAATTAAATACGTACCTTATTCTATTTCGTACGGTATTTTATGAAAATATAAGGAATTCGCCTTTGGTTCAAAACAAATTACGATATGCTTGCTAAAGACTTTGTTAATCACGTATTGCCAGTGTTGA
The DNA here is from genome assembly GCA_049241065.1 of Spirosomataceae bacterium. Lineage (GTDB taxonomy): Bacteria > Bacteroidota > Bacteroidia > Cytophagales > Spirosomataceae > JALRIJ01. The sequence continues at coordinate 19,079 of JBMLRK010000159.1, read as the reverse complement.
AGCCCTCTGATACCGTAGCGGATGCGATGGATTGGATGGAAGAATTTCGAGTAGGTCAGTTGGTCATTGTTGATGGAGAAACTTATAAAGGGTTGGCAAGTCATGATGGGTTGGTTGAACACGATGAAGATACCCCTTTGGAAGCACTACAAATGGATTATTCAGGGGTTTACGTAACTCCGTATCAGCATTTGTTTGAAATTTTGAGTTTAACCCAGCAACACGCACTAGAGGCTGTGGCGGTTATAAACGAAGACGGCTTTTTTGAAGGTACTATCGTTGTAAAAGAATTATTAGACGAGTTTGCAAAGAGTTTAGGTACACAAGAGTTGGGTGCTGTAGTTGAAATCGCAGTCGAAAATAGAAGCTACTCTTTGTCAGAAATAAGTCGCTTGATTGAATCGAACGATACTAAAATTATCAGTAGCTATTATTCAAGTGGTAATGAACATAATGACTTTAAATCAACCTTGACCCTAAAGTTGAATCGCAAAGATATTAGTCATGTTGTAGCTACTTTAGAGCGTTTTGAATACGAAGTAGTGGCAGCTTATGCATTTGAAGCCATGGATTCGCCCGATAAAGAGCGGTATGAATTACTGATGAAGTATCTCACTATCTAATGTTTTTTCCTTTTGGAACATATAAGAACCCCACAGGCTGATTATCTTGTGGGGTTTTACATTTTTAGGCCTTTACTTATTGGTTTATGGTATCTTTTTACGATAATCCTTCTTAAAAATTTGGGAATAACCCAGCTTCTTTCTTCTTTTGTTACAAAGTCTGGAATGAATAGCGTTTATTCGTTCACACATTCATAAATTTTATCTTTTACAATGAAAATAGCCATTCATGGGCGTAATTTTAACGAAGACACCAAGCCTTTTATTCAGGCCATGTTTAAAGAGTTGGAACGAATAGGAGCGGAGGTTCAATTACAAGCATCTTACAGTAATTTTTTGTCGGAGGCAGGAATAACCTATAATGCTGCTTCGTTTTATACTAATCATACCGATCTTCAGGATATTGACCTCGTTTTAAGTTTAGGCGGAGACGGCACTTTGCTCGATGTTGTTACGCACGTAGGAGCAAAGCAAACACCAATATTAGGAATTAATACAGGGCGTTTGGGCTTTTTAGCAACTATCTCACCTGAAAAAATTAGCGAAAGTTTAACGGAAGTATTTGCTGGCAATTATTCGATTGACAAACGTACGTTGGTAGGTATTGAGGCTCGTCTCAATGATAAACCCATGGATATTTTTGGGGGTGTTAACTTCGGACTAAATGAGTTAGGTATCATGAAAACCGACACGTCCTCAATGATTGTCGTAAAAGCCTATTTGAATGGACAATATCTGAATGCCTATTGGGCAGATGGTGTCATTATTTCCACGGCTACAGGTTCAACAGGGTATAACCTCAGCGTTGGAGGGCCATTGGTAATGCCAGGTTCAGATATATTTGTGGTTGCTCCCATGAGTCCTCATAATTTGAATGTTCGCCCGCTCGTTATTACTACAGATTCGATTCTTGACTTTGAAATAGAAAGCAGAAGTTCAAATTACCTTATTTCCCTAGATTCTCGTTCGAAAGTAGTGGATAGCAATGTTAAGATTCGTTTAAAACGAGAGAATTTTCAGGCTCATATTATCAAATTATCGAATACTAACTTTTTGAATACCTTACGAAGCAAGTTGAATTGGGGCTTAGACATACGGAATTAAACAAAAATTAGGTGTAGGGATATAGCGTTATTCTTGCTTCATAAATCAAAAACACTAAAATTATGTTGTTTTTATCTCGAATCTAAGATAACAAAATGCTATTTTTAACGTTAAAATTAAGTTCTGAAAGAATTTCTAATGCAATGGCAGTACATCGTATCTGAATATCTTGTAGGCTATTTCCGCAAAAAACTCCTTAAATCAGATGACTAAGAAACATTACCTTTTGATTACTTTTTTATTCACCTTTTTGTCGGCTCAAGAAGGCTTAGCTCAGTTTAGAGTTGGGAATTTATTTGGCGGAGAAAACGGGAGAAGAACACATAAAAACAAAACGTTTCAGGCTTATTCTACCATCAGTTTTGGAGGAGGTAGCTCTAGTTATTATGGTGATTTGTCGCCTTATAACCGCTTTCTTCAATCGACCATCAATGGTATTCGTTGGAATGCAAACTTCAACTATACTCGTCAAATGTCGCCTACCTTTGGTTTACGCTTTGGTCTGACATGGGCTAGAATCTCTGGAGATGACAATTACATGGACGGTGTGCCTAAATTTGAGGTCAACTTCATTCGTAACTTACACGTCCGTAATGATATTAAAGAACTTTCTGTTATTGGAGAATACGATTTAGTACGTACCGAACGTTCCTATAATCGTAGAGCGGCGATTGTTCCTTATTTACTAGGCGGAGTGGCCGTTTTTGCTCATGACCCAATGGCAAAAACTCCTACGAGTACCATTGCTGGTGTGCCATCAAACGAATGGGTACGTTTACAACCACTTGCAACCGAAGGTGTGACTTATTCATTGATTGGAGTAGCTATTCCTGTTGGTGTAGGCGTTCGTTATAAAATGAACAAAAACTGGGATTTAGGTTTTGAAGTAGGCTATCGTTATACCTTTACGGATTATTTAGATGATGTAAGCGGTAATTATCCAGATCCTACTCAATTAACCAGTACGCTTTCACAGGTAATGAGTAATAGAACGTTAGAAAAAACAGCCGCAAATAGAGGTACAGACAGAACTGCGGGTGTTTCAGCTTTTTTAACAGCGAATGGAATTCCGTTTAGTGGTGATCCTTTTGCAAACCCAATTCCAGGTTTTACAAGTGATACAGATCCAAGAGGTAGTCCGAAATTGAAAGACGCTTATATGCTTACAACGATTAAGCTGATTTATCATATCGAACCTAAAATCAAATGTCCTGGTGTTAGATAACCTTCGTTTGATTTTCAATATATTGGCAAATATGGCTATCTAATGTGGGTAGCCATATTCGTTTAACAAAACATCATTAACCACAGATGAATAAACGCATTGTTATAAGTACTTTTCTTTTGTCTCTTGCTTGTTGTTTGGAGCTAGTAGCACAGAAAATCGAGATTGGGGCTGGTGTGGGTGCAATGAACTACAAAGGCGATATGTCTCCGAGTTTGAATCCTTCTTTGGCTAAGTTAGGAGGGAATATCATGTTTCGCTACAACCTAAAAAGAGATTTGAGTTTTCGTGCGAGTGCAACGATGGGTTCAATTTATGGAGATGATAAAAAAGTAAGTGACCCATTTAATCAGCAAAGAGGGTTGTCTTTCACAAGCCAAATTACAGAGCTGGCATTATTGGCCGAATATAATTTTTTTACCTATCAGTATAACCGATATCATAAAGACTGGAGTCCTTATGTTTTTGGTGGGGTAGGTTTTATGAAATTTACGCCAAATACTCCAGTGGTTTATGAATACCGTCAAAATCAAGTTGTCTTACCTTTTGGGGTGGGTATTAAATACAATTTACATGGCCCTTGGGATTTAAACCTAGAGTTTGGAACGAGAAAGACTTTTACGGATTATTTAGATAATTTAGGAGGAGATCATCCACTAGTGGCTAAAAATCTCCAAAATGATTACAGTACGGGAGATTTGTATTATTATACGAGTTTGACGGTAACATATAAGTTCTTTAAGATATTTTGTCCTGATTGATATCTGCCTATTTTACTAAAATTGCCCAAAATATCTCATTTGTTCCCACCTAAACTACTGCAATACTTCTGATAATCCTTCAACTAAGCTGGAATAAGCTAATCCTCGATTTTGAATAGGGTCTGGAATTCGTTAAATTTGTACTCTTATCGCTAATTAACTGGTTTACATGCTTTTGGTATGCTTCTCTTCTTAATCAAAAGCGATAAGAAGAATAGATTTGGCGTTTTGAGGTTTGATTAACCCTCCTAAATGCCATATTCATCTATTCTAGCCGAGTTAAAGTCTGTTAAAAAGTGTTAAATCAGTGAAAGAACAATTAGATCTCAATAATCTCCCACAGCATATTGCCGTTATCATGGACGGGAACGGACGCTGGGCTAAGCAACAAGGATTTGTTGACCGTATATTTGGACATAGAAATGCCCTAAAGGCAGTCAAAGAAGTCATTGAAGGTTGCGGAGAATTAGGAGTAAAATACTTAACCCTCTACGCATTTTCTACCGAAAATTGGAATCGTCCGCAAGCTGAAGTGGACGGCTTAATGAATTTGTTGGTAAAAAGTATTGAAGATGAACTTCCAACTATGCACAAAAACAACGTTCGTCTTGAAACAATCGGTGATACTGATTCATTACCTGATTATTCAAGAAAACATTTGTTGGCAGCAATAGACGATACCAAAAATAACACGGGTTTAACGGTAATTCTTGCCTTGAGTTATAGTGGTAAATGGGATATTACCAATACTGCTAGACAGCTTGCTCAACAAGTGAAGGACGGTGTAATTGGCTTAGACGACATCACTGAGGAGTATTTTGAACAAAATCTTAATACAAAAGGAATTGTTAATCCTGACTTAATGATTCGTACAGGCGGAGATCATCGTATTAGTAACTTCTTACTTTGGCAATTGGCTTATGCAGAACTTTATATTTTTGAAGAATTGTTCTGGCCAGATTTTCGTAAGAACCACCTGCACGAAGCAATTCTCGACTACCAAGTTAGAGAAAGACGATTTGGGAAAACGAGTGAGCAAATTAAGTCGGAACACAAGAAAAAGTAAATTGTCTATCTTGAGTTGCAAATGATAGTATCCAAAAGCCTAACCCGTTTCTATTATTTTATACTCAAATCTTATAATGAATACCAAAATGGTGTTGTATTGCATTACAACCAAAAATGATACAATGAAGAAATACACATTGATATTCTGCTTAACCTTATTTTCATTTGTAGTACAAGCTCAGTTTCGTCTAGGAGGAACAGGAGGTTTTGGCCGTTCGAATACTGCATTGGACTTAAACTATGCAGAACCTAAAGAATACGAAATTGCAGAAATAACCATTACGGGGTCAAAATTCTACGATGGTAACTCGATGATAACTTTGTCGGGTTTACGTGTTGGCGATAAGATTAAAGTTCCTGGAGATGCTATCAGCTCAGCAATTAAAAAATTGATGGGTCAAGGTATTATCGAGGAGGTTGAAATCGCTGCATCTAAAGTGGAAGATAATAAGATTTGGTTAAATATCTCCCTGAAAGAGCGTCCACGTTTATTCAAAATGGAATATGTTGGGACTAAAAAAGGGGAAATCGAAACCTTAAACGATAAACTAAAAGCGTATAAGGGTAAAATCGTTACTGCTACTGTTAAAAAGAACATGGAGTTGGCAATTAAACGCTTTTTCCAAGATAAAGGTTTCTTGAATGTAGGACTTAGGCTTGCTGAACACGTTGACTCAACTCGTGGTAATAATGCAACGATGAAGGTTTTCGTAAATAAAGGAGGAAAAGTAAAAATCTCAAAAATTGATTTTGATGGAATTAAAGAACTTCCGTTAAGTACCTTAAAACGTAAGTTGAAAAGTACAAAAGAGAAGAAGTTCTGGAGAATTTTCTCTCCGTCAAAATATATTCCGAACAAGTTTGAAGAAGATAAAGAGAAGCTTTTGGCTTACTTCAATAAAAATGGGTATCGTGATGCACGTATCCTTTCAGACTCTGTCGTGAAAGATTCAGACAAGACGGTTAGAATTGTCTTGAATATGGAAGAAGGTAAACAGTACCATTATCGTAATATCTACTGGGAAGGTAATTATATCTATTCAGACTCAGTGCTAACAGAATTATTGGGTATCAAAAGAGGAGATGTTTATAATACAGAAGATTTAGAGAAACGCCTTAACGGTAAACCTCAAGAAGACGTAAGTTCAGCATACATGGACAATGGGTACTTGTTCTACCAATGTGAGCCTGTTGAATCTGCTATTGAGGGAGACTCTATCGACATTACTTTCCGTTTAAATGAAGGTAAACAAGCTACCATCAATAAAGTAATTGTAAATGGTAATACGAAAACGTCTGATCACGTAGTAATGCGTGAAATTAGAACATTACCAGGTCAGAAATTCAGCAAGTCAGCTATCATCCGTACCGTTCGAGAACTTTCAACAATTGGCTATTTTAACCCAGAGAAAATAACTCCAAACCCTGTTCCAAAAGCAGATGGAACGGTTGATATTGAATATAATGTAGAAGAAAAACCATCTGATCAGATTGAATTATCTGGTGGCTGGGGTGGTTATATCGGTTTCGTAGGTACACTTGGGGTAACCTTTAATAACTTCTCTGCTAAAAATATTACGAATTGGGAGTCTTGGAAACCACTACCATCTGGAGATGGACAAAAGCTGTCGGTACGTTTCCAAGCAAATGGTAGTGCTTATCAGAACTATTCTTTATCGTTCACAGAGCCATGGTTAGGTGGTAAAAAGCCAAACTCGTTCTCTATCACGTTGAGCAGAAATATTTCTTATCCATACAAGATTCAGCAGTTTAACGCTATTAATAATTTTTCAAACTTTGGATCTTCTGGTTTATATTCAGGTGGTGCGGGATTTAATCCATATTCACCATCAACGCTAACTGGAGTTGCACAGGACAGTGCTAGTGCGGCACAAAGCGAAGCGCACTTCAACAGCACTTCTCTTTCGTTTAGTTTAGGAAAGCGTTTGAAATGGCCTGATGATTACTTCTCATTAAGTAACTCCCTTTCATTTCAATTGATTGACATTAAAAACTTAGGGTCAAATTATTATGGTTACCCAGATGGAAAGTCGGTTTCAATTGCGTTTACGACCAATTTCTCACGTAACAGTATTGATAATCCTACCTTTCCACGTTCAGGGTCTAGCTTCTCATTATCAGCATCCTTAACACCTCCATATTCATTACTGGGTGGTAAAACAACGGGTGGATTAATTGAATACCACAAGTGGATGTTCGACGGAAGCTGGTTTACGCCATTAACAAATAAGTTGGTTTTCCACATGAGAGCTCACATGGGTTTCTTAGGCTCATATAATAGAAACAAGGACATCACTGCTTTTGAACGTTTTGATGTTGGTGGGTCTGGAATGGTTACAGGATTTACTGTTGCCAGTCGTGACATCATTGGTTTACGTGGATACAAAGACCGTGTATTTGGCTCGCAAGGTACTTTACCTAATGCTGGGGTTGCTTATAATAAATTTGTAATGGAAGTTCGTTACCCAGTTTCGTTAAATCCATCAGCTACCATTTTCTTATTAGGCTTTGCTGAAGGTGGAAATAACTTTGGCTCGTATGCGGACTATAATCCTTATAAATTATATAAATCAGCAGGGTTCGGAGCAAGAATCTTTATGCCAGCCTTCGGTATGATTGGTATTGACTACGGTTTTGCGTTTGATAATGTTCCTGGTCAGAGCGATAAAGGGCATAACGCCTTTACCTTCTCAATTGGACAGCAAATCAGATAAGATTATCCGAAATTCGTTGGAAATGTGTTAATAACTTGTTAAAGACAACAAAAAGTAGCAACTTTATCCAATATGGCCGTATAAATAGCGTTAGTATTCTTGAAAAAGAGATGTCTTCTTTATTGAAGAATAAGATCACAGTCTGATGAAATCAAGCAAATTTCTTTTTCAAGATAAGCTATTTTTTAATTGATACGGAGATTTATTCGTCTAATTAATTTTCATAAAAGGTGAAAAAGCAGATAATTTTACTAATTTTGGTTTTTGTGGGATCTATAGTTTCTAGTTCTGCACAAAAGTTCGGTTACATTGATACCGAATTTATTACGTCTAAAATGCCTGAATATGAAAGAGCTCAAGCAGAAATAGAAGTATTAACCGATAGATGGATTAAAGAAATTTCCTTGAAGAACGAAGAAATTGATAAGTTAGAAAGAGCCTATCGTGCGGAAGAAGTGTTGCTAACAGAAGAAATGAGACAACAACGTCAGCGGGGCATTTCGGATAAACAAAAAGATGTTCGTACACTTCAAAATAAAGTATTTGGTATTAATGGCGACCTGATAAAAAAGAAGCAGGAAGTAATGAAGCCAATTTTGGATGAAATTGCTAAAGCTGTAGAAAAAGTGGCTCGTCAGAAGCGTTTAGATTTCTTATTCGATAAGTCATCAGATGGTCTAGCAATGCTCTATACGAATCCTATTCATGATTATACGGATTATATCATGGAAGAACTTGGAATTTCGACAGAGCAATTGAAAGAAAAAGAGCGTGAAAAGCAAGCGAAAGAAGGAGAGGACGCAGCAGAGAATAGTGATAGTAAGAATACAGCAAAACCCAAATCAAAAAAATAATTAACCAATCAAAACAACAACAATGAGAAACAAATTTTTAATTGCCTTATTTGCTTTAGTAACCCTAGCAACTGCAAGTGCAACTGCTCAACAAAAAATCGGATACATCAGCCTAGATTATATCTTGAATCAACTTCCAGAAGCGAAACAAGTAGAAACTGAATTGACTACAACTCAGAAGCAATATGAGTCGATGTTGCAAGCTAAAGCAAAAGATTTCCAAACGAAATTAGCTGATTACGAAAAAAATGCTGCTACAATGGCTGACGTAATCAAAGCAGATAGAGAGAAAGAATTACAGTCGTTACAAAGTTCAATCGAAGAGTTCCGTCAGAATTCAGCTACTTCTTTACAGAAAAAGCAAGCTCAATTGTTGCAACCATTGTTGAAGAAAATCGAAGACAATATGCACACAGTAGCAAAAGAAAACGGATATGCTTTCGTATTTAACTACGATGCTGGTCAAGGAACAACTCCTATCGTTTTACATGCTCCAGAAGATGCAAACATCTCTGACTTGGTATTGAAGAAAATGGGTGTAACTCCAAAGCCAGTTACTGCTCCAGCTGCAACTCCAGCAACTACAACTGCTCCAGCTACAGCTCCGAAGAAATAAGGTTTACGAATCTTGCAACATAAAAAAAGCGTTTGAGGTGACTCAAACGCTTTTTTTATGCCCTAACGTTAAAATTTGGGAATTAGCATCGGAACTTCTTTTTGGTATTTTTCGTATGCTTTACCAAACTCTGCTACTAGCTTCTTCTCCTCAAAGTAAATGCCAATACGAATATAAAGGCTAATTGCTAGTGCCGTAATACAGCTTGCTAACGTACCTGCGAACCCGAAATTACCCCAAACGAATAGTAAAAGACCTAAATACAAGGGATGTCTCACAATTTCCGATAATTCATCTGTTTTCAACGCTTTCTTTTCTTCTAATCCATTGATTGCCGTAAGTCCAAGAAAGTCCTTGAAACCATAGCTTTTCACGGAAACGAAGGCTAAATAAACGCCTGAGGTCATCATTAATCCTCCTAGAATGTAGTTCATCGTTCCTGCTGGTAAAATCACCTCTGAAACGATACGCTGTTGCCAGATTAGAATTGGAACAATTAGTAGGAATGCAATGATATTATAAAGGAGACGATAATAAATGAAAAATCTTCCCAAGATAGTCTTGAGAAGATTTTTGCATTTATTCGATGCTAAAAACGTGTGAATAAAGCCATAGGCAAGCCACACACCAGCGAGAATAAACTCTAATTTCATATTTGTTTTATTAGTTATACTTCTTCCGTATTGGTAATGATTGATTCGTTTGTAAGGGTGTCTTTGGGAGTACTTTCGTTAGGAACAGTATTGAAAAATGTATTTTGCCAAATCAAAATAGCTACAACTCCACAAAAGATACAAGCATCTGCAAAGTTAAAAATTGGCGTAGAATACCAAGTACCTCCCCAAAGCGGAACCCAATCAGGAATCCAGCCTTGATACGGGTCAAAAAAGAACATGTCAATCACCTGACCATGAAACCATGGCGTAGGGGAGTCAGCAGGCTGATTATGTAAGTAAACACCATAGAAGGTACTATCTACGACATTACCAATTGCACCACCCAAAATAGCTGCAATGCTCCACAGTAAGCCTTCGTGAGCTTTTTGCTTGGCAAGTTTCACTAAATAGCCTCCAATACCTACCATTGCAAAAACTCTGAAAATGCTTAATACAATTTTTGCATACCCTTTTGGTAAAAAATCGAGTGTAATTCCAAAGGCCATTCCTTTGTTTAGAACGTAATGTAATTTTAGCCAATCACCAATTAAAGGCATTTCATTACCTTCATATTGTAGGTACTGATGAATTGATAATTTGATAATTTGATCTAAAACGATAAGGAAAAAAGTAAGCCAAAAATATTTGTATGGAGAACGAAACATGAATCCGAATGTTATTAATTAAGGTTTTATCTTTATTTGTGACTTGCAATTTACGAAATATCATTGGCAGCCTGTAATAAAAAGCTAAAATTATGTTATTTACCACTTTGTCTGCGAAGTAACTCTCTCTTAATGAGGGCGTATTCACGATGGGCTTGGTCTTCTACGGATGTATTCTCATTTGCATGATGAAATAAATAAGGCAATACATCTTCTATTGGGCCATAAGGGACATACTTAGAGACGTTATAGCCCGCTTTTGCCAGACTATAAGATACATTGTCGGACATACCCAATAATTGAGCAAAATGGAAATGCGAATCAGTAGGCGATATGCCCTGTTTTTGCATTAGCGAAACCAAATGTTTACAACTTTCTTCGTTGTGCGTGCCAATACAAAGAGCAATCAAGTCATGGTGTTCGGTAATAAAGGTAATTGCTGCGTTATAATGCCAATCGGTATCCTCTTTTTGGTCAAAGATTGGCTCACAATAATTATCCTCGTGTGCTTTCTGACGTTCCTTTTCCATATATGCTCCTCTTACGAGTTTTACCCCTAGTAAATATCCTTCATCCGACGCATCTTGAGCTGCATCTTTCAGGTTTTGAAGCATATCTTTTCGGTACATTTGAAACGTATTATAGACCGTCGTATAGTCTTTATTAAACTTAGCCATCATCCCATAAACAAGCGTATCAATGGTATCTTGAATCCATGATTCTTCTGCATCTACAAAGGCTCTAACCTTGTTTTCGTGTGCTTTCTTACAAATCATATTCATTCGTTCTCGCACTCGTTCATAAGCAGCTTTTTCGTCTTTAGTAAGCTCAATTTCAGATTGTACTTTCTCTAATAGCTCAGGAGGAGCAATGCTTGACACTTTAAAAACGACGAATGAAATGGCATTATTTACAGCGGCATTATCAATTGTTTTAAGAATTTCAGTCGTAATTTTTTCGTAGTTTTTTTCAGTTTCAACGAGTCCTACAGAGTAATCTAGAATCGCTGTAATGTGGTTGTCATATAATGGTTTGATAGTCCTATTGCATTCTTCAATATTTTCTCCACCACAGAATTGTTCGAAAACTGTTGATTTTATGAGCTTTTTGATAGGAAAATGAAGAAAAATAAACAGTTTGATAAAAAAAGTCCCTAACTTTACGAGCCAATTCTTATCCATACATAAGTAGATGAGAAAAGTCTTTCTGAGTTGATAGTTGGACTTAGATTCGAAAGCGACAGATGTATCATCGAACGATAATGGTTCTGGTTTAATCATCTGATTCTGAGAAGGCATTTTTGTCATTTTAGTAGCCGTGAGTATTCAAATTGTACTGTGGGAAGGTGGTTAGTCTTAACTTTACTTAAAAGAGTAAGTAAAACGTAGCAAATATAGTATATTAGAATAATACAAGAGTGAAAAGCTTACAATAATTTTGTTATATCTCTTAGGAGCTTGATATTTCGCAAGATATACATTTTTATCTACTTGACTCTTTGATATAAAATATTGCAATAGTTCAATTTTGCATGTAAAATAGGTTTTCAAAACCTATACCGATTAAGTAATATATTTTCAATTTGAATTAATACTATTTGCCCAATGAACGCAAATTTAGACGTAGTGCCGATGCAGGAATGGATTAATACTGGCGGCAAACCACTTATTATCGCAGGTCCTTGTTCTGCTGAAACAGAAGAACAAGTGCTTGAAACAGCCAACCGAATCAAAGCGGAAGGTTATGCACACATTATGCGTGCAGGTGTATGGAAGCCACGTACTCGTCCAGGAAGTTTTGAAGGCATGGGAGAACCAGCTTTACAATGGTTAGCTGAAGCAAAAAAACAAACTGGATTACCATTAGCAATCGAAGTAGCAAATCCTGAACATATTGAGTTAGCATTAAAATACGGTGTTGATGTATTGTGGATTGGAGCAAGAACAACGGTAAACCCTTTCAACGTACAAGACTTAGCAGACGCTCTTAAAGGTGTTGATATTCCTGTATTAGTGAAAAACCCAGTTAACCCAGATTTAGCTCTTTGGGTTGGTGCTTTTGAACGTTTACAAGGTGCTGGTATCAAGAAATTAGGTGCAATCCACCGTGGTTTCTCAAATGCTCAAGAAACTAAGTATCGTAACTCTCCAATGTGGCAAATGGCTGTTGAGATGAAACGTTTGTTCCCACAATTACCAATGATCGGTGACCCATCTCACATGGCTGGAAAGCGTTCGTTATTGATGGAATTGTCGCAACGTATTCTTGATTTGAACTACGATGGTATGATTATCGAGACTCACCGTGATCCAGATAAAGCTTGGTCTGATGCTTCGCAACAAGTAACTCCTGAAGTTTTAGGAACAATGTTACGTGAATTAGAAGTTCGTCAAGCAAACTATGGTGCTGACTTTACAGACGAATTAGCTGCAATGCGTGCTAAAATTGATAATATCGACCGTGAATTAATGGAAGTATTAGCAGCTCGTATGTCAGTTGTTGAGAAATTAGGTGAATACAAACGTGATAAAAACGTAGCAGTATTACAACTTGATCGTTGGAAAGCTGTTCACGCTGACCGTGCGAAACAAGCATCTGGCTTAGGTTTATATACTGAATTCGTAGAAGAAATGTTTAAATTGATTCACTTAGAATCAATTCGTAAACAAACTGAAGTAATGAATGCTTCAACTACGGTTTAATAAAACATAGGTTTTGAAAAAGGCTATTTCCTTACGGGAGTAGCCTTTTTTGTTTTCTTATCTGGTATCTACGCTTATAAACTGTTATTTTGCATACAAATTTTAAAATTTTATCGAGACAATAATCGACTTATTCCGTCGTACTTTAGATAGGGCGAAAAATCAACAAACTCAGTATGAATTCAAGTAGTAGGGATGGACTTAATTTTTTATCGAAATTAACAGCTAAAAGAGTTTGGAATGCACTTAAAATTGTAGGTAGCTTTTATTGGTCTAAGGTGGTTCAGAAACCGACCATGATGGGTCTGCCAATGAGTATTTCTTTTGAACCAACTACTTCGTGCAATTTAAGATGTCCAGAATGCCCTAGTGGCTTACGCTCTTTTACTCGTCCAACGGGAATGTTAAAGGATGAACTATTTAAACGAACGATTGACGAACTAGCAGAAACGCTCCTTTATCTAATTTTTTACTTTCAAGGTGAACCCTATTTGCATCCACAGTTTTTATCTTTAGTGGCGTATGCTGCTGAAAAAGGAATTTATACGGCTACTTCTACCAACGCTCATTATTTAACCGAGGAGCAAGCAAAAAAAACAGTGGAGTCTGGTTTAGACCGATTAATCATTTCGATTGATGGAACAACGCAAGAAACTTACGAGCAGTACCGTGTTGGAGGTAACTTGGAAAAAGTAATAGAGGGTACTAAGAATATTATTAAATGGAAAAAAGAATTAAAATCAGCTACTCCTCATGTTATTTTTCAGTTTTTAGTCGTAAAACCGAACCAACATCAGATAGACGAAGTTAAAGAATTAGCGAAGTCACTCGGCGTAGATGAAGTTGGACTTAAAACAGCACAGATTTACGACTATGAACAAGGGTCTGATTTAATCCCAACGATTGATAAATATGCTCGCTATAAGCAACAAGAAGACGGAACGTATCAAATTAAAAATAAGCTGCTCAACCATTGTTGGAAAATGTGGCATTCGTGCGTAATTACTTGGGACGGACTTGTTGTTCCTTGTTGTTTTGATAAAGATGCAGAACATCGTCTTGGAAATTTGAAAGAAAATCGCTTTCTTTCTGTATGGCAAAGTGAACGTTACCGTAAGTTCCGCCAAACCTTAGTGAATTCTCGTCAAGAGATTGAAATGTGTAAAAATTGTACAGAAGGAACTCAAGTTTGGCAATAGTTTTTGCCAGTACTAAACTTCTGAAATACCCGTAAATCGCCTTTTTGAAACTATATAAACTTACCTTGATCAAATGCAAATTGGATTTTTAGCAGTTAATTGGATTGATATTTTTGACATACTAGTGGTTGCCTTTCTCTTGTATCAGGTTTATACCTTGATACAGGGTAGTATTGCGAACAAGATTTTCTTTGGTTATTTAACAATTTATATTGCCTACCTTTTTGCAAAAGCACTAGGAATGGAGTTGTTGTCGGCCATTCTTGGGCAATTTATGAATGTTGGGGTATTGGCCTTACTGATTATTTTCCAACAAGAAATAAGGCGATTCTTGATGATGCTTGGGCGTTCGAGTTCTGTTCAGCAAAATACCTTGTTAAGGCGTTTATACACCCCTAAAACCACTGAAGAAACTGCTCTAAACGTAGCTGCCATTTCAGAAGCTTGTAAATCCATGGCGGCAAGTTACACAGGTGCATTAATTGTCATTGAACATCAAGACGATTTAGCTAAGTTTATTGAAACAGGAGATTATTTGAGTGCAGTGGTCTCTAAGCGTATGTTATTAACAATTTTTCAGAAAAATTCTCCTTTACACGATGGAGCCGTAATTATAAAAAATGGTCGATTGTCTGCCGCAAGATGTATGTTGCCTATTTCTGAAAGTGGTACAATTTCACCAGCCTTAGGGTTTCGTCATCGAGCAGCCTTAGGTATGAGTGAACAAACAGATGCTGCAATCATCGTTGTTTCGGAAGAAAAAGGAGAAATTTCCTTTGTAAATAATGGGGGAATTTATAGAAATGTGACTCCGCAAGATTTAGAAACTAGAATCACTTCTTATTTAGCGAAGGAGTAAGGTAAAGAGTGATGCAAAATTTTGGATTTTAAATTTTGGATTTAATTCACTAGTAATCAATTATTTATAATTAGATAAAAATGGGCTTCATGGTATTCCATGAGGCCCATTTGATTATTGAAGTAATCCCGCACTCCATTGCAGAGCATAAATGGATTTATAATATTTCGTTTTAAGTTCGATTAACTTTTGTGTCGCTTCTAACGCCTTGCTTTCTCTACTATTAATCAAGAAAAGAGAACTTTCTCCATTCTGAAAACGCACTTCTTCAGCTTTTACTAGCTGGTCATAGTTGGTCACACTTCTGGATTGAAGACCAATCTGACTTTTTAGATTACTGAACTCGTTAAAGTACTTCTTTACTTTTAGCTGAATAGCAACTCTTTTTTGAACTAAATCAAGTTGAGTTTCTTCGATTTTTAACTTCGCTTTTGCAAAATTTGCTCTTCCTTCCGAAAATCGTAGCGGTATTTCCACTTTTAAGCCATATTGAAAATTATCTTTCAAAAGAGGCTGGTCTCCGAAGCTATAAAACATGTTATACCCTTTACTGAGCTGATTGTAGCTGAAATCAATTTTAGGAAGTAAATCCTGAAACTTTAGTTTTCTATCAATCTGCAAACTGTTGAGTTTATAGGTATAAACTTGTAGAGAAGGGTGGCTAGTTTCAGCTACTGAAAGCAGATTGGGCAACACTAAATTAGCATTACTGATAACCTGAATATCATCCCAAGCTTTAGAAGGAATCACACTTTCTGGTAAGTTATAGGGCGTTCCAGCTTCAGTCCAAAGAAAGGCCGAAAGCTGCAAACCCGTATTTTGGAAATCAAGCCAAGCAGCGTTTTGTTGAATTTCAAAGCTTTGAAGTTGGGTCAATGCTTCCGTCGTATCAATGGAAGGACGCTCACCTAGTGCAAACGAACGTCTAATTAATTCTACTCTTTTTTGATTAACCTCAACATTTTCTTGAATAACTTTATATACCTGATAGGCTTTGACCCATAACCAGTAAGCTTCCATAGCATCCATTGATAAATCATTGATGATATTTTTTTGCTCTACTTCAACCAGTTGTTTCATTACCCTAGCCTGTTGGAGTGCAGCTCTTCGTTTATCAATCATTAAGCCTTTTGCTAAAGGGACACTGATTCCCAAATAGCTAGATTCTCCTTTAGTGAGTGTTGGGTTAAGTCGTTCTCCTACCAAATAATCTGTGCCTGCATAAACATCAATCCCGTACCAAGTAGGTATTTTGATTTCTGGCGAAATATCTTGATAATAAGCAACGCCACCAAATTTTTTATTGGCAATGTAGGTATTAAAAACAGGGTCAAAGGCTGCCCGAGCATTGGTAATATCTGTTTTTGATTTTTCAATCGAAATATTCGACTGGCGAACGACAGGGTGAAAGTTCTTAACCACGCTAAGAACTTCTTCTGCTGAAAGCATCTTCGTTGCTTCTTGGGCAAAACTGTGCCAACTGAATAACACGTTTATAAGCAGAAGAGAGCATATTTTTATTCGTTTCATTTTTTCGCTTTTTCATTTGAAGGATATTTCGCTTTGTAGAAATCAGGAGGGAAACCGTTTATATTTCTCCATAATTCATACCAAATTGGCACGTCTTTCAATAGTGCAATTCCTTGAGCTCCACTGCCTATTTTAAGCTGTTCTGGCCATTTGCTAATGCTTTTGTCTTCCGCAACCAGTACTCTAAACATTCCATTAGCACTGATGTTACTTTCGTAGGCTACAATTTTACCTGCAAACGTTCCGTAACTGCCATTGGGCCATCCGCTAAAAACAATTGCTGGAAATCCATCAAACATAAACCGAACGGTTTGTCCCTTGTTAATCAAAGGAAGATCAACAGGGCGTACAAACATTTCTACGGCATATTCCACACGAGTTGGAACAATACTTGCAATCATTTCGCCATCTTTCAAAATTTCACCAATACCTGCTTTTTTTGCTTGGATAATTTGTCCATCTTGAGGGGCAAGGATAATGTACATTCCATTGCGGATAATATAGTTGGCGACTTGATTTTCTAATTTCGCTACATCGCTTTGCCCGCTTGCTATCTGACTTAAACTTTGAAATTTATCACCTTCTGCTTTATTGATTTTCTCGCTATAGTCTTGTTCTACACTGTTTTGTTCGAGCTTATTATTGGTGATTTCTTGTTGCGATTGCATGATTTTATTCTCAATAACAATTTTCTTCGCCAGCGCATTTTGAAAAGAAACATTTCGTTGTTGCAACTGCGTTTGAGAAACTAACCCTTCTGAGAACATTTTTTGCTGACGCTCATATTGGTCTTTTGCCAATGTGTATTCGTTCAAAATGGCAGTAAATTCTGCTTGTTCACCTTCTAACTTACTTCTTAATTGACTGGCTTTGTTGTTAAGCTGTTCAATTTTTAACTTTTTGGCAGTTCTGAGTGCTTCTATTTGTGCATCCGTAGTATTTATTTTTCCTTCGTAATAGCCAATAGCTCCCTTTTTAGCCGTCACCTGTTGTTGAGTTCTCGATACTAAATTAGGGTCTAGGTATTCCGCCTTAATCTCGGTTATTTTTACGATTGTATCTCCTTTATGGACATAGTCTCCTTCTTTCACGTGCCAACTACTAATTTTACCTGCAATAGGCGTATTTATTTCTTGTGGACGATGATCTTGGCGTAGGGTGGTAATATCTCCATTTGCCTTGATATTTTGTGTCCATGGAAGAAATATGATGAGTACCAGTAAACCAATCGTACCGATGAACCAGTACTTAATGGAACTTTTTCGATTGCTTCGGTATATGGCATCGAAAGATTGAAATGTTATTGTTCTATTCATCTGTTTTAAAGAGTTTAGGATTTAGTCGAAATAGAAATGCCTTTTTGATTCATTATAATTACTTGTTCCGCTCGTTTTTTATACGATTCGTCGTTACTAATTATAATGGTGGTCGCTCCATTTTTTCCCAAGAGATAAGTTTGTAATGCCTCTTGTGCTTCTTTTTCTAAACCCAGAAATGGTTCTTCTAGTAATAAATATGACGGGTTATCTGCTAAGGCTCTCAAAAGCAAGATTTTCTTGGTAATAGAGCTTGGAAGTCGTTTGCCCGTATTGTGAATTTTTGTTTCAAAACCTAACGGCAAATTTTGCAGAAAGTCCGAAAACCCAACTTGACCTGCTAAAGTAATGATGCTTGCTGGTTGTAAGGATGGTTTGCCTAACGCAATGTTTTCCCAAACAGTACCCGAAAAAAGTTCATCACTTTGTAGATAAATCCCCATTTTTGAACGGATAGATTGGAGATTATAATTGATAATTGGAACACTGTTGACTAGTAAATTACCCTTATAATGTCCGTAACTAAGCGATAATACTTTGAGCATACTCGTTTTGCCACTTGCTTCATCTCCCGAAATACAAACCTTACTATTCGCTTCAATTTTTAGATTTAAGTCTTTGAAGATCGGTGATGTATTCGGATATTGGAAGGTGAAATCTTTTAATTCAATCGCAATGCTTTCTGAATTGAACTGCATATTGCCCTCTTGTTCCTTATAAAGGGAAGTCACAGTTGATAACTTTTCAATGCCTGTTAATACATCATATACACTTTCAAGGCTTTTGATGATTTTTTCCGTAGAGTTGATAATCATGATAATCACAATTTCAGCAGCAATGAATTCACCAATATTTAACACTTGGCTGATGAGTAAATATACCCCCGCCGAGAGGAGCGTAGCGGTGATGATTACTTTGAAAAAAATCAAGCTTTTATACTGAATGACAAGTACTTTGAAGTGAGATGTACGAGCCGTCAAATAACCTGTCACTAGTTTATCCGTTCTCGTGATGTCGAAATTGGTGTTCTGAGAAAATTTGAACGGACGAATGGTTCTGGCTATTTCCTGAAACCATGCAACTACTTGGTATTTATAATTGCTTTCCTCCAAGCTTGATTCAAGTCCATTTTTACCTGTGAATTTAATGATTAGCCAGAAAATGAC